>JAYTHQ010000420.1:0-2314 GCA_043732445.1 Bdellovibrionales bacterium
TCCATGAGGCGATTCGCAAGATGAGCGGCGTACTGATACGAAATATCTTTCGCCATATTCGAAATCGAATCGACACCCGTCATGCCGCGACGACGGAAATAATCTGAACCCTTGCGACCGATATAAAGAAGATCGACTTTCTTATAGCGACCCTGCGCTTCGCGGTAGGCTTTTTCGGCGAACTTATTTGCGTTCGTATTAAAGCCGCCAGCCAAACCGCGGTCGCTCGTGATCACAACCAACAATAAACTCTGTGGATTCTCTTTGGTCGTGAGAAGCGGGTGCGTGATTTCGCCCGTTGCTGCAACGTCTGCAATAACCGATAAAATCGTATTTGCGTAAGGTCGCAAGTTCACGATGTTCTGTTGAGCGCGACGCAGCTTCGCGGCACTCACCATTTTCATGGCGCGCGTGATCTGTTGCGTATTCTTAGTACTGTCGATCCGCGACCGGATATCCTTTAAACTAGGCATGCCAGTTCATTTCTTTCGATGTCGATCGTTAATTCTTAGTCGTGACGGTGAAAACGGCTTTGAACTCGTTTAAAACATCGCGGAGCTGCTTTTCTGTCGTGTCTTTTTTGAGCTGCTTATCTTCGGAAATCTGTTTCCAGAGGGCCATGTGTTTCTGTTGAACATACTGAAGAAGTTCGGCGTCGTATCGACGAACATCAGTTTCTGGCATCGCATCAAGGTAACCGTTGGTTGCGGCAAAGATCGAGATCACTTGATCTTCGACCTTATAAGGCGAGTACGCCGGCTGTTTTAAAAGCTCAACGAGACGGCGGCCGCGTGCGAGCTGACGTTGCGATGCCGCATCGAGATCCGATGCGAACGCCGCAAACGCTTCGAGCGAGCGGAACTGCGCGAGCTCAAGCTTCAAGGTACCGGCGACCTGCTTCATGGCCTTGATCTGTGCCGCACCACCGACCCGCGAAACCGATTTACCAACGTTGATGGCCGGGCGAACACCCTTAAAGAACAAATCACTCTCGACGAAAATCTGACCATCCGTGATCGAGATCACATTTGTCGGAATGTACGCCGAAATATCTCCGCCTTGAGTTTCAATGATCGGAAGGGCCGTGAGCGAACCGCCGCCCGCTTCTTTAGACATTTTTGCTGCGCGCTCAAGCAAACGTGAGTGCAAATAGAAAACGTCGCCGGGGTAAGCTTCGCGCCCTGGCGGACGACGAAGGAGAAGCGACAATTGGCGGTAAGCTTGCGCTTGTTTCGTCAAATCGTCGAACACGATCAGCGCGTGGCGACCAGAATCGCGGAAGTACTCGGCCATTGAGGCACCGGTGTACGGGGCCAAGAATTGAAGTGGCGCCGGATCCGAAGCCGTTGCGGCGATAACCGTTGTGTATTCCATCGCACCAGCGGCACGAAGCTTTTCAACAACGAGTGCAACCGTTGAGCGCTTTTGGCCGATCGCTACGTAAAAGCAATGAACGCCTTGGCCTTTTTGGTTAATGATCGTATCGAGAGCAATGGTCGTTTTACCAGTTTGGCGATCACCGATGATCAACTCACGCTGCCCACGACCAATTGGAATCATCGAGTCGATTGCGCGAATGCCCGTTTGAAGTGGCTCGTGAACGGATTGACGAAGAACAATGCCCGGCGCTTTCACTTCGACAACTCGCGTGTGAGGCGTGTTGATCGGTCCGCGACCATCGATCGCATTTCCGAGACCATCGACGACGCGGCCAAGAAGCGCTTCGCCCACGGGGACCGAGACGATTTTCTTTGTGCGCTTAACGATGTCGCCTTCTTTGATACCGCGATCTTCACCGAAGATAACGACGCCGACAGATTCGGCCTCAAGATTTAAAACCATTCCGTAGACTTCGCCCGGGAACTCAACAAGCTCGCCCGCGAGCGCGGTCTCAAGACCGTAAACGCGCGCTACACCGTCGCCGACCGAGAGAACGCTGCCAGTTTCACTGACTTCGATCGTCTTCGAGTAATTCTTAATCTGCTCTTTCAGGATCTTACTGATCTCATCAGCGCGAATCTGCATTTCCATTATTAAACCGTTCTCCGTTTAAGTTCTTCGTTCATGCGAGTCAGGTGGGCAGAGATGCTGTCATCGAAAGTGTAACTTCCGACTTGGGCGACAAGACCGCCAATCACCGATGGATCCACAACGTAGGTCATGATCACTTTTTTCTTTAAAAACTTTTCGACTGTTTGTTCAATGCGGCCGCGTTCTTCTGGCGCCAGAGCTGAAGCCGAGCGAACCTTGCCGCGGATAACGCCGTTCGACGCATCGATCTCTTTTTCAAACGCGTGAACGAGATCTGAAAAAA
>JAYTHQ010000421.1:0-2311 GCA_043732445.1 Bdellovibrionales bacterium
ATCGCAAACTCTCATAAAGGCTTTCTCGAGGATCTGTTGGATCAGCATTTCCGAGGAACTCTCGAATCAAAAGTGTTTCGTTCAAATATCTTTCGTAAAGACGACGCCGAGGCGGGTGGCGGCATCGAAGCTGGCCACACACGCGCGTTTTTAAAAATTCAAGACGGGTGCAACAGCTTCTGTACTTACTGCGTGATTCCTTTCGCCCGCGGCAAGAGTCGTAGTATTCGGGTCAAAGACCTCGTTACCCGTGTGCGCGAACTTCAAGAGCAGGGTGCTGCTGAAGTCGTGCTGACCGGCGTTCATATCGCCGATTACGAAGACATCGTTCGAGTTGCCGGTGAAGACCGTAAAATGTGGCTGAGAGAATTAATCGAAGCGGTTCTAGAGCAAACGGATATTCCGCGTATTCGGTTGTCGTCGCTTGAACCAGGTGAATTGACTCCCGAGATTTTGGCGCTCTACAAAAATCCGCGCATGTGCCCGCACTTTCATATGAGCATTCAAAGTGCCAACACCCGCATTTTATCGGCCATGCGCCGACGCTATGACGCTGGCGCTATCGAAGAATCCCTCGCAGCGATTGCGCGCGAAGTTCCGGGGGCTTTCGTTGGTATGGACGTGATCGCCGGTTTTCCCGGCGAAACCGATCTTGAGTTCGCCGACACCTTCGAACGTTTGTCACGGTTGCCCTGGAGCCGTCTCCACGTTTTTCCGTATAGCGAACGTCCGGGAACAAAAGCGCTTTTGCTCGAGAATTCAGTTCCGCGCGATACCCGTGCTTTCAGAGCAGCGCGCCTGCGCGAATTATCGAGCGCTCGGTTCGCGGCTCAAGCAAGTGCGCAAATCGGGAAAACAAAAGACGCGTTAGTTTTACGTTCGCAAAGCGCCTCGGCATCGAGCAGCGAAGCGCTGACGCGAGACTATTGGCCGGTCAAACTCGAGAGCCAAGAGAGTGTCGATCCATTAACCGAACTTCGGCGCGACCTTGCAGGGCTTGTGGGGCAAGAAATTGAAGTCGAGATTACGGGTTTCGATCAATCTCAAGTGAGCCGCTTGGATGGAGTCTTGAAAGGCCGTTGGCTCAAGGGCCCGAGTCTTGTTCGGGAGGTTTCGCCGTGAACGAAACATCAGGGCAGTCGACATCAGCATTTTTAAGTCAAATCTTGGGTTATCAGTTCAGTCGCGCTGCGCTTCTCGAGCTTGCTTTCACTCATAAAAGTTATGCCAATGAAATGCTCGGCGGCTCTTCGACAGTGGCTGACGATAATGAACGTCTCGAGTATTTGGGTGATGCAGTTCTTGATTTGGCGTTGAGCGAGCTTTTGATGAAAAAGTTCCCGGGCGATCCAGAAGGCGCGCTCTCAAAAAAACGCGCTAGTCTCGTCAACGAAGACTCGCTTGCGAGAATTGCTCAAGTTCACGGTTTCGATCAATACTTAAAACTTGGTAAAGGCGAAATCAAAACCGGCGGCTTGCAGAAGCCGCGGATTTTGGCTTCGTCGCTTGAGGCAGTGATGGGCGCCATCTTTCAGGACTCGGGTTATATCATGGTCACCAACGTGATCGAAATTCTGTTCAGAGAACAGTTGCTGAAGCTTGAGACCGATACGATTGATTTTAGTTCTGATTTCAAAACGCGTTTGCAGGAACGGGCGCAAAGCACGCTTCGCAAACAAACCCCTACCTACCGTGTCGAAGCCGAGTCAGGTCCTGATCACGACAAAATGTTTGTCGTGATCGTAGAACTTGAGGGCGAGATTCTCGCTCGCGGTCAGGGCAAAAGTAAAAAAGTCGCCGAACAAGACGCGGCCAAACTGGCATTGGAGACGCTGTGACTGAGAAACCGATGATTCCCAACGCGAAAAAACCTGGCTACCGTGCAGGCTTTGTCGCGCTGGTGGGACAACCGAACGCAGGCAAGAGTACGCTCTTAAATGCGATTTTAAACGAGAAACTCTCGATCGTCTCGGCCAAGCCGCAAACGACGCGCGCTCGTGTGACCGGCATTCTCAACCACGAAGATGCGCAAGTGATTTTTGTCGATGCACCCGGCACGTTAAAGAGCACAAGCGGGATCAATAAATTTCTGCAGGACGAAGTCGCTGACGTCATGAGAAAAGCTGACGTCGTCTGCGCACTTCTCGCGGCAGATGCTTCGGAGCAGTCGGCAAAAGATTTAATCGAGCAGCTTCGAAAGGGCACGACGCCTTGGATTGCCGTGGTGACAAAGATTGATATTTTAGGCGGAACGCGAACGCCGATGTTCTTCCCTTACCTGATGGAAAATCAAATTCCGTTCGTTTCGATC
>JAYTHQ010000422.1:0-2310 GCA_043732445.1 Bdellovibrionales bacterium
AAAGATAAAAATCACCCTGTCATTCAGAGCGCCATCGCCCAGCGGACAACGGGTCCTTTGGCAAACGACCTCAAACAATTCTTAAATCGCCTGCAGCCGAATCTTTCGCAGATCTTACCAGCGTTTGCGGCCAACAATGTTCCACCTGAGTTTGTGTTTATTCTTTTGGTCGAATCGAATTATTTCGTCTCAACCGGTTTTCCCGTGAGCGTTTCGTCGGTCGGCGCTGTTGGTCCGTGGCAGTTCATGCCGGCCACCGCGAAAACGTACGGACTGCTGACCCTTCCGCTTCAAACGTCGATGCAAAAGAACTCAAAAAGCGTTCTCGTTAAGCAAGTCACTGCCGACAAGTGCGACGCCCGCGCAAATATTGAAATCTCAAGCACGGTTGCCGCAAAATACTTTCGTCGACTTCTGAACATGTTCCCGAATGATCCGAAGCTTGCGATTATGGCCTACAATCTCGGCGAAAATGGTCTTGCGCGCAGACTCACGGGACTCAATCAAAAAATGAAATGCGGGACCGACCCGAAGTGCGCGAAATCGACCAAGCGTCTGGAGATCTCGGATTTTATGGGCCTTGATTATTGGGACGTGCGCGACTTTAACGTCGCGCCGAAAGAGAGCATCAACTACGTTCCGCGCTTCTTGGCCGCGCAATTTGTCGGGCGCGAACCTTCGCGCTACGGTCTGAAGGTTGCGCCTGGCTTTCCGATTTCAACGTCGACGTGCCACTAATTTAAATCGGCCCTGACGCTGCGCTTGAGTTCGGCGAGCGTGACGGTGTTTTCCATCAGCATTTGAATTGTCATCGGCCCGACGCCGCCAGGCACCGGCGTTGCCGCCGAAACGTATCCGTCGAGCTCTTCAAACCTCACATCGCCGCAAAGTTTGCCCGCGAAAGCGCCCGTCGTGGGCCGATGCATTCCGACGTCGATAACGACCGCCTCTTTCGCAAAGTCATCACGACCGAGAAAGCGCTCGCGGCCGGCGGCCACAATCACGATTTCGGCGTCACGGGTGTGATGCGCGAGATCTTTTGTGCGCGAGTGGCAAAGCGTGACCGTTGCATTCGCGTCGGTCATGAGCAGCGCCATCGGTTTCCCGACGATGTTGCTGCGACCAATCACGGTCACGCGCTTGCCCGCGACCGGAATTTTGTAATGCTCAAGAATCGCCATCACGCCGCATGGTGTGCAGGGCGCCACTCTCCGACGGCCCGCGAAAAGTAAACCAAGATTGGTCGTCGTCAATCCGTCTGGATCTTTTTCCGGGTGAATGGCGTCGACGATTTTTGTTTCGTTGATGCCTTTCGGCAGCGGAAGCTGAACCAGAATACCGTCAACGGTCGAATCTTGATTGAGTCGCTCGATAGTTTTTAAAATTTCAGTTTCGGACGTGTCGGCCGGAAGTTCGATGTGTTGGCCCGCGAGACCGAGTTCTTCGGTCATTTTCACTTTATTCCGGACATAGACTTGGCTGGCTGGATTCTTACCGACAATAACGACAGCTAAGCCCGGCTTTCGGCCGATCTCCTTAACGAAGGTTTCGATTCGGGCCTGGAGACGTGTGCGGCGCGCTTGGGCTACGAGTCGGCCATCTAAACGAAGCATTTCCACCCCCAGAGTGCCTGTAGTTAAGCACTGTTGGGGCTGGTGAGCGACAACTGACTGTCCCGTTGACTAAAAGCGCCAAGACCGTCTATCTTCGCCCCCATGGCAAAAAAATCAGAAAAAGTAAAGTTGTCCAAAGATGGTAGCTCGATCGATTTCGTTGCGGGCGACAGCCTCCCGACCTCGACGAAAAAGTTTCGGCAGAGCCCGGAAATCGAAGGCTTTTACCGCTTCATCTACGAAAACGATCTTCGGCAAGAATCTGTCGTCGTTCTCGATGGAATTTTACTCCGCCGCCGCGACGAGCGCGAGGCCGCTGGCCTTCCGCGAGTGACAAAAGGCCGTAAGTAAGTCTTCATTGGCCGGCGTCTGTCCGGTCGTGATCCGGACGCTCGCGGCGCTGATCTGGCGCTGCCATTTAATACAGCTGAGTTTCAACTTTGCTAGATCGACCTCCACCTGGAGGTCTTTATGTTATTTCTCAGTCTCTTTTATTTCCCGACTCTTAAAAAGCACATCACGAACCAACGCGGCCAAGGCATGGTCGAGTATTTGGTCATCGTTTGCTTTGTCGGCATTGCTTCCATCGGACTCATGAGAGTTGTGGGCCAAAACATTAAAGCTCGCTTCGGCGACATCTCGGCCGCACTCGGCGCCAATACGAAGCACGCCACTCTAGAAGCCGCCGACGCCGGCG
>JAYTHQ010000423.1:0-7866 GCA_043732445.1 Bdellovibrionales bacterium
ATCGGAATCACGATCGAATCCAAATTTGGAATTTGCTGCATCATTTCGAGACCGAGAGTCCCCTGCCCAGCAATGACAAACGGATCTTCGAACGCGTGAACAAAAATATATCCTTTTTCTTTTTCCAGCTCTCTGGCGTGCGTGTAGGCCTCATCGTAAAACTCGCCGTGCAAAATCACGTCGGCACCGTAGGAGCGCGTGGCATTGATCTTCACGATCGGCGTCGTCAGCGGCATCACGATATGCGCAGTCACGCCGAGAGCTTTCGCGGCGTAAGCCACGCCTTGCGCATGGTTACCTGCGCTACTTAAAATGACTCCGCGCGCTCTCTCTTCGAGCGACAGCGACTGCATTTTATTAAGTGCTCCGCGAATTTTGAAACTACCCGTTGTTTGCTCGTTTTCGAGCTTCAGGAATAAGTCTGTTCCGGGAATGGTCAAGGCCGCCGGAACTGGCCGCGTGGGCGTTCGGGTGATCTTGTCTTTTAAAAAGTCGGCGGCCAACTTGATTTCGTCGAGGGAGATTTTTGGAAACGATTTTTTGTCAGGCATCGTTTCATGCTTTCGCAAAACCCGGGCGCTGTCACCAATAAGCCGTGAATCCTAAAACTGGTTTGATTTTGCCTTCGGCGCGATCCGGCCTCAGTTCGTTATCGCTGTGGGCAACGACGTCGACATCGCTAAAAAAGTAAAACGGCGCGACAGGCTTTCGGCAAGCGTTGCACACCTTGACCTCATGCTGATCGCATTCGTTGATCGTGTCGCACTGATGGCAACGCCGAAAATGAATTTCCGTCTGCTTTTTTGCACGCTTCACAGATGACTCTCTTGGCGAAGGGACCTCGGCCTAGGTTCTCATCGGCAGGCTCGGCCCGCAAGCGGAGTGAGATCTGCAAGTGGCGGTTATAGTTCTAATATCTGACTAATGACTTGACGCGAAATCTGGCTAAAGCGAGCGCTTTATTTCAACCGCTTTACGCGACCGGTGACCAGAACGGCTCGTCCTGAGTCATCTGCGAAGGTGCCGCGGTAGTCGTAAATGAGCGGGGCAATTCGCTGAAAGGTAAAATCCGTTCCCGCGCGGCGATAACCAAAGCCATTCTCGCCGAGGGTTCCGCTCGCATTTTGGTCGCTGATCAGAGTTTTGCAGACGGGTGTACACGCGATTTGGATGTGATCAATCGACTTACCCCGAATCGACGCATTTGATGCCCCACGGTTTCGATTGTTCGATGGGTTTAACAAGAAAGTCGTTCGGACCGTGAGTTCATGTTCGTCTTGTTTGACGAGAACTTTTGTCGAACAATTTGTATATTCGCGGGTCAAGGTCTTGATGACACATGTCCCTGTATAAGAACCCGCGTAGCTTCCCGGATTGCCGGCGAAAGTCGTGACCGGCTGATTATCGTTGGGTGAATCGGCGCTCTGCGCGCAGCCCGCGACGAGACCAATCGCCAATGCAAACGCAGAAAGACTGATTGATGTTTTCATCGGCGGCCACCTTTCACTAAGTGGCATTATAGACGATCTCACTCACTTACTCGAGCTACGGGCAGACAAATGAAAGCACTCTAGACGACTCGGTAAGAATTACTCCGTCGGGGCCGTCTATTCACTCTCGTTTCTATTGGTAGCGGCGCTTCAAGTACGTCTCACGTCTCACGTCTCACGTTTTTGGCGTTTGGCAGAGCGCCAAGAAAGAGTCGACTTCGAGGCTGGCACCGCCGACCAGAAATCCGTCGATTTCGATTTGTTCGGCGATTTGCGCGGAGTTGTCGGGCTTCACGCTGCCGCCGTAAAGGATCGGCGTGGCATCTGCGAGCGCTGCTCCGCCGATCGCTTTTAAAGCTCTGCGAAGAACTGCGTGGGCGTCGCCCGCCTGCTCTGGTGTTGCGACCTTCCCGGTACCGATGGCCCAGACCGGCTCATAGGCAATGATGATTCTTTTTGTCGTGTCGCGATCTTTTAAACCGGCTTCGAGTTGTCGAACGATCACCGCGGCGGTGTCCGCGGCGTCTCGTTCAGTGAGGGTCTCGCCCACGCACAACATCGGCGTGATACCGACAGAGTGAAGCGCTTTTACTTTCTTTGCGGTGTCGGCATCGGTTTCGCCAAAGAGGGCGCGGCGTTCGCTGTGCCCCACGAGAACATAAGGTGTCGCGAGTTCGGCGAGCACTGCCGGCGAAATTTCGCCGGTGAACGCGCCCTTCATCTCGAAGTGGGCATTCTGCGCACCCCAGCCAATGTGCGTGCCTTTTAAATGTTCGGCTGCGACCGCGAGATCCAGCGCGGGAACGAAGAAGATAACTTTGCGAAGTGAGGCGTCTCGCGACAGGCCCGCCGCCTCAAACTTGGGAATGAAACTCTTAAAAAACTCCGCCGCCTCGCGCGGCGATTTATACATCTTCCAGTTGGCGGCAACCGTGAACGGACGCTTTTGAATCGACATCGCGGTCTCCTTACAACGTTGGTTGAACAGATGGGCGAAGGTTCCGGAGCACTTCCAGGCCCGGTAGTTTATCACCTTGCAGGTACTCAAGGCTCGCGCCGCCACCCGTGGAGATGTGCGACATCTGGCCGGCATATCCTGACATCTCGGCGGCCGCCGCCGAATCGCCGCCGCCGACGATCGTCAAAGCCTCGGTCAGTTGCGACAGAGTTTCGGCAACGCTGAAAGAACCTTTTGAAAACTCAGGGCGCTCGAAAACACCCATGGGTCCGTTCCAGAAAACGGTTTTTGCCCGGTGCAGTTCTTTGCGGAAAAGTTCGCGCGTTTTGGGGCCGATATCCATACCCATGAAGCCCGCGGGGATCGAGGCGTCGCTCGTGATCTTCACTTCGCTGGGTGCAAGAAAGTCGTTGGCAATGACGTGATCGACCGGAAGCAAAATTTTATTACCGCGCGCTTCGATGCGTTTGATCATCTCGCCCGCGAACAAGACTTTGTCTTTTTCAACGCGAGAATTGCCAACCGGAACACCTTTCGCTTGAAGGAAGGTGTAAGCCATCGCGCCGCCGATAAAAAACTGATCGACTTTATCGATCATGTTTTCGATGACCGGAATTTTGTCAGAGACTTTTGCACCGCCTAAAATCGTCATGTACGGCGTTTTTGGCGAATGTAAAAGAATGTCGAGCATTTCGATTTCTTTTTTAACGAGAAAACCGATTCCTTTTTTCTCGATCGCTTGCGGCAAGGCCTCGATCGAAGCATGGGCGCGGTGGCAGGCGCCGAAAGCATCGTTGATGTAGATGTCAGTATAGGCCGCCATCTGCAAAGCAAATTCACGTGAGTTTTTTGTTTCGCCTTTTTCGAAGCGCAGATTCTCGAGCATGATGAGCTGATTCGGACGTAAACCCGGCAGCAATCCTTTCGGCGCATCTGACGTCGGATCATCGATCAACATGACTTCGGCATTCAGCAGCTCGCCTAAGCGTGCCGCCACAGGCTCGAGAGAGAATTGCTTGTCTTCGCGTGACTCTGGGCGACCAAGGTGCGAGGCCAAAACAATTTTTGCGCCCTTTTCCATCGCGTACACGATCGTCGGAACAGCCGCGCGAATACGGTTGTCATCAGTGATGACCTGGGCACCGTCTTTCGTTTCCATGGGCACGTTGAAATCAACGCGGATGAAGACGCGCTTTTCCTTGAGATCGAAATCTTCAATCGTCTTAATCCCCCGCAGACCGATGGTGCAGGGAGCAAATGGCGAAGCAGGAGAACCTGACGTCGGTGTCGTCACGCCTTACAGACCTTTCTCTGCCATGTATTGCGCAAGATCGATCATCCGATTTGAGAAGCCGGTTTCGTTGTCGTACCACGAAAAGATCTTTGCCATATTTTTGCCCGAAACCATCGTGCATTTCGAATCGAAGATCGAGCTGAATTTATTGCCGTTGAAATCAATTGAAACGAGTTCGCCTGTCTCGTACTGCACGATTCCTTTGAAGGCGCCGCCGGCGGCGGCTTTGACGGCCGCATTGATGGCTTCGACCGAAACTTCTTTTTTCGAGTTGAAGACCAAATCAACAAGCGAAACGTTTGGTGTCGGTACGCGAATCGACGTTCCGTCGAGGCGCCCTTCGAGCTCGGGCAGCACGAGGGCGACCGCCTTCGCGGCACCCGTCGTCGTCGGGATCATCGAGGCACTCGCGGTGCGTGCGCGACGCAAGTCCGAATGAGGCGCATCGAGAATCCGCTGATCGTTCGTGAACGAATGAATCGTCGTCATCATTCCGCGCTCGATGCCGAAGGTGTCATTCAAGATTTTTGCGATCGGCGCCAAGCAGTTTGTCGTGCACGATGCGTTTGAGATCACGTGGTGCTTTGAGGGATCGTATTGGGTGTGATTAATGCCGACGACAACGGTCATGTCCACACCGTTTGCCGGCGCCGAAACCATCACTCGCTTAGCTCCGCCCGCGATGTGTTTCATGAAGTCTTCTTTGGTTTTGAAGGCACCTGTGCACTCAAGAACGATGTCGCAGCCCCAGGCTTTCCAAGGAATTTTTGACGGATCTTTTTCTTTCGAGAGCGGAATGCGTTTGCCATTAACGGTCATCGAAGTTTCGTCATGCGAAACGTCGGCGGCGTAAGTGCCGTGGGTGCTGTCATATTTCAAAAGATGGGCTGATGTTTTTGCGTCGCCGAGATCGTTGATGCCGACGATGTCGAGCTTCTCGAAACCATCACGGAACAAAACGCGACCGATGCGACCGAATCCATTGATACCGACTTTTACTTTTGCCATCGACGACTCCCGTGAAGTTCCAGGTGAAAACGTCTGGAACACTTTTAAAACGAAAGGCAAATATTAAGCCCTCTCAGGGGCTTGAGTCACGAGGGACCATACGTATTCTTGATTTCGAATTTGTTTTAATCGAGACGAAGCTTAGGGAAAACGCGACGCGCATTGGCGCGAGTCGCGTCTTTCAGCGCAGCTTCGGTGATCCCCTTTAGATCGGCGACCGCTTTGGCGGTGTGTACAACGTAAGCAGGCACATTGGATTTGCCGCGCATCGGGATCGGCGCCAAGAAAGGCGCGTCGGTTTCGACGTGGAGTCGATCAAGGGGAACGTATTTAACCACGTCGCGTAGATCACCAGCGTTCTTGAAAGTGATGACGCCGCTAAAGGAAATATCGAGACCCAAGTCGAGGGCGTTTTCGGCGAGCCACTGGGTGCCGGTGAAGCAGTGGATAATTCCGCTCACTCGCCCGCGATACTCTTTAAGAATTTTTACGGTGTCCTCGTCGGCATCGCGAGTGTGGATCTCGATTGGTAGTTTGTGTCGATCAGCGAGATCGAGCTGGCGCCTGAACGCCTCTTGCTGGAGATCGCGTGGCGAACTGTCATAGTGATAGTCGAGCCCGATCTCGCCGACCGCGACGACTTCGGGCGCATCGACATTGGCTTCAAGATATTGATGGATAGCCTCGGAGTAGACTTTACCTTCGTGCGGGTGAATGCCAAGCGTGCAAGCGACTTCCGGAAAATATTTTTTTGCCAATGCCAATACGACCGGATGATCCTCAGGCTCGGTGCCGATCGTAATGAAGCGCGTAACGCCAGCGGCACGTGCCTCCACCAACGCCTGGTCGGGCGTTCTATCTTTTAGAAAATTTAAATGTGTATGGACGTCGATCCACCCGGGCGTACTCATCTGAGGATCATCATAGATTGAAAGGGAGCCGAAATTCAATGTCGGCTTCGCCTGTCGGCAATTCAGGGTCGTAAGAGGTCAATGGCCAGGGCTTCAAGGAGCAGACCACGGTCGACGTTGCGGGCGAGATCTGCTTCGAAATCAAGAGACCTTCGAGCGAGTCGATCGAGCGTCGCGGCCGGCTTTTTCGCGAGCGGCTCAAGCAAGTTCTTGAAACTCGATTTTTCAGGACTGAGCCTGAGAGAGGCGGGCTTCAGGCCGCTCTTGAGCTTCATTGCATCGGTGACCGCACTCTGAATGACGCCCGCAACAAAACCGTGCGTGGTGCGGTCTTTTAAAAGTTCGCGCAAATTCGCGATCTCTTCGCCAGGAAAACCTTTTAGCGCTCCGGTCAAATAATTTGTCGTCGCGGTTTCGAGCGCTTCGAACTCCTCTCGGTCGTCGAGCAGGCGCAACGCTTTTTCAACCGAGCCCTGGCTTGCACGCAAGAGCCAATCGTCAACCGGTGCTGCGGCTTTTTTCACTTTCTTGGGCGGTGCTTTTGCTGCGCCTTTTGCGGCTGGTAGCGATGGCGGTTCAATTTCTTGCGAGCGCCCCAGAATTCTTTTTAGCGATTCATCAGAGAGGGGTTTAAAACGGACAAGCTGCGAGCGCGAACGAAGAGTCGCGAGAATCGCATTCGGCAAAGCCGAGACCAAAATGAAGAAGGTGCCGTCCGGTGGTTCCTCGAGCGCTTTCAAAAGTGCGTTGCCCGCTTGGGCTCCTAGAAGGTGCGCCTGATCAATGATGATGACGCGCGCACGGCCCAGTTTTTGGAGATTTAAGAATTGTAGAATTTCGCGCGCTTGATCAACTTTGATCTGTGCACCGTCGGGTTCGATGACCATCAGACTTTCGCTCTGGCCTTTTTCAATTCTGAGACACGGGCCGCAGGTTCCGCACCCTGCTCCGTCGCCGCGCCGATCGCGCGCCGTTTCACAAACGAGTGCTTGCGCCAATGTGAGGCCGGCGAGCTTTTTTCCGATTCCGCCGGGGCCTGCGAACAACATCGTGGCGGCTAACCGATTTTGCGAGGCCGCTTCAACAAGCGGCTTAAGCGTTAGCTGATGACCCTCGAGCGACTGCCAGAGACTGACTTTTAATCCAGCCATCCGCGCTCCCGGAGTTTTTGAACGAGCTCGATTGTTAAGTCTTCGGGCGCGTGAGTGCCGTCGAGAACAAGCCAACGACCCGGCGACTCTTGTGCTTGTTCGAGATAGCCACGCCGCACGGCTTCGTGAAACTCACGTTTTTCACTTTCCATTCGGTCGGCTTTTTGGCCGGTGCCTTGGCGCTTGGTTTGGCGTCGCAAACTTTCGTCGACCGTGACATCGACGAGAACATTGAGATCTGGTTTTGTCGCTTGTTGAGCAAAAGTGTTGAGCCAATCAACCGTGCCGCGGTCGACTCCTCGTGCGTAAGATTGAAAGGCAACGCTGCTCGCGCTGAAGCGGTCGCAGATCACCCACTCGCCTTTTTTTAAGGCGGGCTGAATGACGCCAGCTACGTGCTGCGCGCGGCTGGCGGCATAGAGCAGAAGTTCGGTTGCAGGCACCGGGACTTCGGCATCGGTGCGGAGGAGGAGCTTGCGAATATCTTCAGCGAGCGGCGTTCCCCCCGGTTCGCGGGTGAGCTTCAAGCGTTTTCCACGAGCGTTCAGCTCTTGTTCGAGGCCGCGAATCAGCGTGCTTTTTCCTGATCCATCGAGTCCCTCAAAGACGATAAAAAAAGCCATTCCCACTCCTCACACGGTATTGCCTTAGGGCCCCTATGAGAGTCACGCAATGTCGCGGTGTTAAGCTGCTTATTTCTCGGGCAAGAGCTGCGCAGTCTCTAAAGATTTGAATGGACTAAAGCCAGATCGGTCCCATACAGTGGGCACCTTCACGCCCGGAGGCTCGCCCCGTTATGATGATTTTTGTAACGCTCATTCATTTAATCTTCTGTCTTCTCTTGATCGCGATCGTTCTTCTTCAGGATCCAAAGAGCAGCGGCGCTGGCGGCGTCTTTGGCGGCGGCGGCGCGAACTCGGTTCTCGGTTCGACAGGCGCGGTCACGTTTTTAACTCGTTTAACTCAGTGGTCGGCGGTTACGTTCGGCGTGACTTGCATCGTTCTCTCGCTCATGTCGCGTCCTGATTCGGGCTCGGTTCTCGATTCGACTCCG
>JAYTHQ010000424.1:0-2303 GCA_043732445.1 Bdellovibrionales bacterium
TCGGTTTCGATCTTGGATTTAGACGGACCGTGAGTGAGTTCGCAATGTTTGTCGCCCAAGTAAACCGCTGACATTTCGACCATTCGAGCCTCCCAGTCGTGAACAACGCACCACTCTTTCGCGATCGACGGGGGCGTGTCAACGGGTCGACCTTGCCATCTGCAAAAGCGGATCTATATTGTGGTCACCTACGGAGGATTTTGTGAAACGTAACAGTTTGGGTTTTAGTGCGGCGTCTCTGGTTGTGATGGCATTCAGTGTCCTGACGCTTTCTGGTTGCGGCATTCAAAGCATTCCGCAGTCGAAAAACGGGGTCGATGCGTCGTTGGCGGAACTGACCAATCAATACAAGCGCAGATCAGACCTCGTGCCGAATTTGGTGAATGTCGTAAAAGGTTACGCGAAACAAGAGTCGAGTGTTTTAACTGCCGTGACTGAGGCGCGTGCCAAAGCCACCAGCATGAACATCGACATTTCAAAAGCAACGCCGGCGCAAATCGCGTCTTACAGCAATGCTCAAGGCCAACTCTCTCAGGCTCTCGGCAAGCTCTTGTCGATCACCGAGAATTATCCCGATCTAAAATCAAACGAAAATTTTCGCGATCTCTCTTCACAAATTGAAGGCACCGAGAATCGCATCACGATCGCGCGCCAGCGCTACATCGCCTCGATTAACGAATTCAACAATCTCGTGACAGTCTTCCCGACCAGCCTCACGAATTCGCTGATGTTCCATTACGAAAAGATGCCTCAGTGGGGCGGCGATCAACCAACCACAATCCAAGACGCACCTAAGGTTGATTTCGGCGGCTAATTTTCGGAAACGGGGTCGGGTTTGGCTTTCATTCGTTCTATCTTTTTTGTTTTCATTGCTGCGGTCTCGTTAAGTGCTCTCGCCGAGGGCTTTACGGTCCCGGCGCTGACGGGGCCAGTTGTCGATGCGGCGGGCGTGCTCGATACGCGAGTCGTGGATCAAATCGAAAGCGGCTTGCGCAAACTTCGCGAAGGCGGCGGCACGCAAATAACCGTGCTGACTGTGCCGTCGTTGGCGGGTCTTGAGATTGAGCAAGCGTCGATCAAAGTGACCGACGCCTGGAAGCTCGGCGGTGCAAAAACCGATAACGGCATTTTGCTTTTGATTGCCCCGAGCGAACATCGCGTTCGCATCGAAGTGGGCCAGGGGCTTGAGGGTTCGCTGACCGATGCGTTCTCGAATCGAATTATTCGCGACACGATTTTGCCCGAATTTCGATCGGGCAGTTACACGCGCGGCACGGTGTTAGGGCTTGTTGAAATTATCAAACACACTGACCCCAACGTCGATTCGAGTTCTCTGTTTGGCGCCCAAGACGAGCCTCAACGACGCGTGAGCCGTCGTTCGGGCGGCGCAGGTTCGCTTTTCAAACTGATTTTCTTTTTCATCATTTTGATCGTTATTTTCGCTAATCGCGGTGGCGGCGGCGGACGTCGTCGCGGTATTTCTCCCTGGATGGCGGGCGCTCTTGGCTACGGGCTCGGCGGCGGATTTGGTGGAGGCGGCGGCGGTTCTGGCGGCGGTGGTGGCGGCTGGAGTGGTGGCGGCGGTGGTTTTAGTGGCGGCGGCGCCTCGGGAGGTTGGTGATGGCAATTCCTTCTTGGTTGAGTGGTCATATAAACGAATTGAATTTAACCCAGATTGAAAAGGCCGTGGGGCGTGCCGAGGCAAAGACTGCCGGCGAGATCGTGCCTATGATTGTGGGCTCTTCGAGTTTCGCGAGTCATGTTCCGCTGACGATTGCACTTTTGGTTTTTTCGGGCCTCTCGCTTTTTTTGCCAGCGCTGAGCCCGCGTTTTGAGGTTTCGTCGGTCTCGTGGGATTTTGCGATTTTGGTTTTAAGTTTGCTTTCGGGCTTTCTGCTTGTTCGCGTTGATTTTATCCGGCGTGCGTTAGTTCCTTGGCCAGATCGTCATCGTGCGGTCGACCAGAGGGCGCATCTTGAATTTTACGCGACCGGCATTCCCGCAACTGAAGGCCACACGGGTGTTTTAATTTTTGTTTCGCTGTTTGAGCGTCGTGCGGTCATTTTAGGTGATGAAGCGATTTCCGCTCGGCTTAAGCCCGATGTTTGGGTCACAATCGTCGACGAGATGCTCGCGAAATTCCGCGCTGATCATTTTACCGACGGCCTAACCGGTGCGATTGAAAAGGTCGGCGAAATCTTGGCGAGAGAATTTCCGGTTCAAAGCCACGATAAAAATGAATTACCAAATTCGCTAATTATCAAAGACTGAGTCGCGCGGCAGCGCCGCAGCGAATGTATTTA
>JAYTHQ010000425.1:0-7836 GCA_043732445.1 Bdellovibrionales bacterium
GTGCCACCTTCAGGCGTTACCCCGGCCGTAACAGCGCCCATCAACGCTATCGGTCCCGCAGCCCCCGTGGCTACGACAAACGCCGCTCCTCCTCCGGAAGCCGCTCCGGCCGTGATCAAGCCAAAGTCGTCGGCAAAGTCGAAGGTCAAAAAGTCGGCGAAAAAGCACTTAAAAAAGGCTGCAGCAAAGCCGTCAGTAGCTAAGGAGACAAAATGAAAACGATGATCGTAAAAGGTTTAGTCACAGTTCTCGCTTTGGCTTCAATCGCGTCGCAAGCTCGCGCGTCGGTGAGTGACGATCTCTCTTCCCTCGGCACGAACGCCGAAAGCGTGAAACGCGCTGGTCGTCTCGAGTCTCGATCACGCGTTGCGATCGTGCAAAACCGCACGGTCGATCGTCATTGGCGTCTCGAGCTCGGCACGAATTACGGTGCCGTCGCGTCAGGCGACTCGTATCTTCAAACGCAGAACTTGAGCTTCGATGCTGATCTTCACGTGAGTCCAAAATTCTCGCTCGGAGTCCGTTACGCTAAAGCGTTTAACCAGCTCACTAACGAAGGTAAGCAACAGTACGATAACGCTCAAGCTGCAAAAAACGCGGGTCAACCGAACTTCGGTTACGCCGCGGTTGATTACCAAGAGTCGTCGATCCTCGCTGTAGCAAACTGGTACATGATGTACGGCAAAATCAATTTCTTCGACGCGACCGTCGTTCAATTTGATATCTACAGCTTAGCCGGCGGCGGTACGGTTCAGCTGGCTTCGGGCTCGACTCCGACCTGGACAGCTGGCGGCGGCATCGGCTTCTGGATTTCGCAGCACGTGACTTCGCGTATGGAACTCCGTTACCAGAACTATACTGATCATGTTTATAGCGGCTCACGAAACTTAAATCTCATCGTGGCGAACTTAGGCCTCGGAGTGTTGTTATGAGAAAATCCACAGGGACCTTAGCGGGTGCCGTGGTCTTGGGATTGATTCTGCCGGCCATGGGGTTCGCTGCGGACGCAGCCGACGTTGCGGTGGCAAAGGTGGCACAATCAAGCTCAGCCAAGATCGCGACGGCGCAAGCTTCGGCAAAAGTCGGTCACTTACAAGCGCTGAATCAAGCTCTACATGGAGACGTCAAAGGCGGGATTCGTGCGCTTCAAGTTTTATCGACAAAGTCGATGACAAATTTTGAGCACGACCGAACTCTGATGTCGCTGGGTCGCCTTCAATATGAAATCGGCAACTTTAATGGCGCGATCGCAAGCTACGAAAAAGTGAGCAAAACCGGTTCAAGCTGGCTCGAGTCACTTGAAGAGACAGCGTGGGCCGAGTTCCGCGCCGGTCGCCCCGAAGAAACCATTGCTCGTTTGAAAACCGTGACCTCGTCAGTTTTTAAAGACGATACGCGCTCTGAGCCTTACTTTTTGTTGGGTCTCGCCGAGCTCCGCGTTTGCGACTTTAAAGCGGTTTATAAGACACTCGATCTTTTCAAAAATCGTTTTGGTGGCGCCGCAAAGAAGTTGGAAGCTTCGAAGTTCGCTAACGATCAATTACGTTTAAAAGAAATTGGCGAGACGGTTCAGAAGCTAAACCTGGTTGAAGCCGAAGTGATTCAACGTTTACACATCGACGAAGATGGCAAGCGTCGGGGCGGATCCACTCCGTCGATCGCTCGCGGTTCTGATCAGCTCTCGTTCCCGTCATCAGATGATGATGAATTCTGGCTCGATGAAGTTGATGGTTACAAGGTCTCGCTCAAAGGCTGCGTAAAACCGCAGCCCACAAAGCTGAAGTCAGTTGCTTCAGCTAAAGATGTCTCGAAAGGTGAGGTCACCAAGTGAAAATTCCATCTACTCTAACTCTACTTGCGACCAGCGCGCTATTGGCTGCCGGCTGCGCTCCAGCGAATCCACAGCTGCATGCTCCTACAGACATCCAAGTCGTCGGGGAAAAAATTGCGGTGATTCCACCGCGCGTTGACGCGCCAAAGGTCGATATTTTATTTGTGATCGACAACTCGGACTCGATGATTCATCACCAAGAAAATCTGAAGAAAAATATGAATCGGTTTGTCGAAGCCTTTGAGGCAAACAAGCACCTTGATTTCCATATTGGCGTGACCGCGATTTGGGATTCAATCCGTTATAATGGTGTGACCGTCACGGCTGACAAGTTTCACCCGCTGGGTCTCTTGTATCCGGTTAAGACTGAAAGTTTAACCGCCAACGCAAGTCAGCCCGCTCCGCTTGCACCCGCTACTTTCGTCACCCGAAGTGCGAATTACGTAGAGGTACTCGGCGAGACATTAAAGATCGGCGTTATTCCGTTCGCGATGGGCGGCCCTGAAAACGAAGAGCTCTTCTCGCCAGTGGTGGCGGCGATTGATGGGCGCAACCCTGGCTTCATTCGTCCGGATGCTCATTTAGCCGTTATCATGATCACCGATGCAGATGACGTTAGCTCGATTTCACCAACCAAATTACGCGACTCGCTTGCTCAATCAAAAGGTGGCGATAAGTCGATGTATTCGACCTACGCTGTTCTGTCACTTTCGAAAGCGTGCCCGAAGGATCCAGGAAATCGAAAAGACCCGAACCGCCAAATCTTGGACTTTTTGAAAAAGACTGACGGGCAGGCCTACGACCTTTGCGACGCTCATTTCGGTGACAAGCTGGCCGAAGCGGGCCGTGCAATTGAGAAAAAGGCGTCTGGTGAAATGACGATCTATCTCGATTCGATACCGGCTGATGGAACATTAAAGGTCGTCTTTAAGGGGTCGAGTGAAGAAGTGCCGTATGCGTATGATTCAACTAATCACACGATCATTATTTCGTCTGAGGCGATCGTTGGTCAGCCAGCCGGAACACAGATCGATGTGACTTATATCGCGGTCGATCTTCAGAAGCTTGAAACACCGAAAACGAAGTCAGCGGTCATCGGGCACATTTAATCAGGTCGGTTCCCCTGACGTCGGCCAAGCGCTCGACCTGAAAATCGAAAAGTTCTAGACGGGCGGATGTGAAAGCATCACGCCCATGTTTTTTTCCAGACTTCATCAGGAAATAGGCGCGGCCCCCGGGCGCAAGCGCATTTCGGAATCCCTTGAGCATCGATTCAAATGAGTCGTCGATGAAAAATCGCGCGCGATTACTCATCACGTTTTCGCTCAAACTACCTTCGTTTTTTTGAAAATACGGAGGGTTAGCGATGATCAAATCATAGCGACCGTAGAACTCGTCGTTCCGAAGTACGAAGTAGCCCGCATCGATCCAACAAGTGGGAATCTTTGCCGTAGTGATTTCGAGATTTTTACGAAAATGAGCTTCGAACTCGTTTTCAATCTCGAGAAAATCGACGGATTGGATCAACGAAGGCCGTGCTAGGCGGTTGACGGCGTGCAAAAGCTCAAAGCCCATGACTCCGCAACCCGCGCAGGCATCAAGAGCTCTGAGCGAGCTTGTGAATTCTGTTCGAGCAAGATCCTCCGCGATCAGCTGCGGCGCTAAGACAGAGTCTTGGCAGAAGTGATAGTTGTCGGGCTGACTGTAGTTATGAGTGAAATTGGTCACTGCCGAAATATCTAGATCAATCGAGCGCGCTTGGCTAGCGCCCAAGCGTGTGCCAAGCTTTTCGAATGACAAAAGTAATCGTTTTTGCTGTTGCGTTGGTGATGTCTTTGCCCGCGATGACGACTCCTCGAAAACCGTCTGATTGTACCGAAAATCGCAAAAAATCAGCCCGTAAAGAAGCCTCTCTGCTGTATGCAAAGACGAAAGTAAGAGAGGCGTCGACACTCTTGCAAAAAATGACCAACGACTGCCCTGAACGAACGGCCGAAGTCGATTGGTGGATCAGAAGTGATCTCGGTCTCTATTTTTCTAAAACAGGCCATCACAAAGAGTGCGCCGCTCTACTCGGTCCGTTGATTTATCCGACCGGTCGTTTTGACGAACTCGGTGACAGCAAAGTCGATATGGCGATCGAACAGAATTTCAATCTTTGCCAAGCCAAAGACGCAACCGAAACGAAATTTCTGAAAAGCGGTGAGCCCTGCAAATTAAAAATAAAAGAAGCCCAACAAGCAACACTGGCGTTGCCGAAGGGCATGTGGCCAAAAGGCGTTGCCGCTGCCTGCCTAGCACTCAGTCAAACTCCCGACACGATCGACCCGAAGTTATCCGAAGGCGAGCAAATCAAACGCTGCCCGCACCTTGTCTTATTAACGCAGGAAAAGCCCTCGAGTCCTGTGCTCTCCACCGAACTCTTGCCCCCTCTCAAAGAGGAGAATCCACTTCGCGAAGCTGGTGTTTGTTGCAACTTGGGCGAGATTCGCGCAGGTCAAATCAAAGACGTCAATTATATCGAAATCTCGGGCGGAGGCCGCAACTGCCTCGGTGGTTCAGCGCTCGAAGAGACGACCGGCCTTTACGAATGGTCTGGCAAAGACCTCAAATTCATTCGCGACTCCAGCATCGGAAGCGTCGGGACTGCGAGCGAGTGACGGCGCTATCTATTCGGTTTTAAGCTCCGTCCAGAGCCGGTCGTAAAGGCGGGTCGCTTCGCCGACATCATGGATCGATTCAAGTTTGTTCATTGTCGATGGAGCGGGGAAGAGTCCTGAGTTAGAACTCAGCTCTTTCGGCAATGCAGACTTCGTAGCAAGCAAAACAGGCCCTGCGAGCACGGCCTTCACAAATTCGAGATTGGACTCGGGCTTTAAGAAAAAGTTAATGAGCGCGTGCGCCTCTGCGACGTTCTTTGCGGTTTTTAAAATAACCATATTGTCGATCGCTTTTGTGCCGCCCTCTTCCAGGATGACGTACTCGATGTGATTGCCGCCTGCCTTACGGTTCGCGCGAAGGGCATCGACGCTATAGCTATGTGCGATCGCGATTTCTTTATTGACGAGAGGGTCAATGGTTTCCGAGCGGAACATCTTGAGTCTTGGCCGAAACTCTTTGAGCATCGCTTGCGCTTTTTTGAGTTCGTCAGGGTTGGTGGAGTTGACCGAAAAGCCATTCGCCTTCAATGCTGCACCTGTGACTTCGCGAACGTCGTCGAGAAAAGAGATTTTTCCGGCCAAGTCCTTTTTTGAAAAAACGTCTTTCCAGCTTTTAATTTCGCCTTTGTATAAATCACGATTGATCGCGATGCCAGCGGTCGACCACGCAAACGGCAGCGAAAACTTATTTTCAGGATCGTATGACTGCTTTAAGAACTGCGGGTCGAGACCAGCCGTGTTTGGAATCAGCGCTTTGTCGAGGGGCGTGAGCTGGCCCAGTTTTGCCAACACATCGACCATGTAATCGCTTGGAATCGCGACGTCGATGCCAGAGGCGCCTGCCTGAATCTTGGCGAGGAGCTCTTCGTTCGACGAGAAGTGCGAGATTTTGAGCTTCAGGCCGGTTTCTTTCAGGAGGCGGGCTTCAATATCTGGCGGCAAATAATTAGCCCAGATCGCCAAATTCACTTCATGCTCGCTGGTCGGAGCCGATTTCGAAGAGTTCGTGCAGCCTGTTAACCCTACAAGAAGACCGATGCAAACCAGGACAAATCTCGACATCTGAAGCCTCTTCTGTTTAAAGTCCGCGACTGTGCTGGAAATCAAATCTATCTACAAAACTTTTGCCGCTCAAACAAGCCGCGTGCCGGGGTCGCCACCTACTTTGGCCGCGCTCGACGATATTGATCTCAAGATTCAAGAGGGCGAGTTCTTTTCGTTGTTGGGGCCCAGCGGCTGCGGCAAATCGACGCTCCTTCGAATTTTAGCTGGCCTCGAACAGGCAACGAGCGGTGAAATTCTGTGGAAAGGCGAACGGATTGATCAAAAGCCCGCGCGCGAGCGGCCCTTTAACATGGTCTTTCAGAAATACGCGTTATTCCCCCACCTGAGCGTGATCGAAAACGTCGCTTTCGCCTTGAGTCTCAAAAAAGTCGATGCGCGTGAGATTCGCGCACGCACTGACGAAGCTCTTGCCTTGGTGAACTTGGCCGGTTTTGAAAATCGCAGGCCTGAGACCCTGTCAGGCGGGCAGCAGCAGCGAGTCGCGCTCGCGCGGGCGCTGGTCAATCGACCGTCTTGCGTCTTGCTCGATGAGCCTTTGGGGGCTCTCGATCAGAAGCTCCGTGAGCGCATGCAATCTGAGCTTCGGTTGCTGCAAAAGCGTTTGGGCCTCACGTTCATTTTCGTCACGCACGATCAAGAAGAAGCCATGATTCTCTCGGATCGTATTGCCGTCATGAATGCGGGTTGCCTTGAGCAAGTGAGTACGCCTCGTGAGCTGTTCGAAAATCCCCAATCTTTATTCAGTGCGCGTTTTGTCGGTGGTCGAAATGAAATCGCCGGGCACGCGGTCAAGAACGCGTCGACCGGAGGCGATAAGCTTTCGCTAGCGCTCGAAGTCGGTGGTCAACTTTTGCGCGGCCAGTCGGTGTGCGCCGAGCTCCAGCAGCGCGGAGCGGGTGCTGCGGCGAAAGCGTTCATTCGCCCCGAACTTCTCCGTGTCGCAAAACCGGGGGCAACGCCCGCGTCGCAGAATTCGATAGTGGGACGTGTCCAACAAATTCTGTTTCGGGGTCATAAATCTGAAGTCATGCTCGAATCAAATGACGGGTTTATCTTTCGTTCATTGATGGAACCAGAAATGGCTTCAGCACTTCGTCTGGGTGAAATGGTGACGCTCGAATTTCCTGTGAGTGAAACGCATCTCTTTTGGGCGGGCGAATGAGCGTGGCCGAGCGCCCGCACGCCGTCGCCAACCGTTCAACCGTTAGTCTTCTCGGTTGGTTGCCACTCGCGTGGTATCTCGGGTTTCTCTTGGCACCACTCCTCATCGTGATGGCGACGAGCTTTGCGCTGCGCGGGCTCTACGGCGGGATCGAGTGGCATTTTACCTTCGAAAACTTCACCCGCGCGTTCGATCCGCTCTACGTTTCGATTCTTGTAAAAAGTTTTGCCCTCTCGCTCGGCACGACGTGCGCGTGTTTTATCTTCGGCTTTCCGGTGGCGTATTCAATGGCGACCGCGCGCTCACGGTCGCGCACCGTTCTAATTTTATTACTCGCAATTCCGTTTCTCACGAACCTCGTCATTCGGATCTGCGCTTTGCGTGCATTCACCTCCTTCGATGGCCCGCTTGCGAGCACGTTGACCCTGCTACATATCGCTTTCGATCCCTATCTCCTTTCGCAAAATGCGCCGTTAGTGGCGTTCGGAATGATTTCAACGTATTTACCGTTTATGGTTTTTCCAATCTACGCGTCGCTTGAGCGATTTGATTTCTCGCTCGTGGAAGCCGCCGAAGATTTGGGTGCAACGTTTTTCCAGATCTGCACGCGAGTCGTTTTGCCGTCCCTGAAAGGGGCGGTATTTTCAGGGATCTTGCTGGTTTTCATTCCGGCGATGGGTGAATTTTTAATCCCTGATTTGCTTGGCGGGGCCAAGATCATGCTGGCCGGCAATTTGGTTTCAGAGCAATTTTTGAAAGCGCGCGATTGGCCATTCGGCTCGGCTATTTCGGCGCTGCTGATGCTCCTCCTTGGCCTTGTGGTGATCGCGGTTCGCCGCTGGGAGAAACGCTCATGAAAGCGAGCGCGCTCACCGTTGGCGAAGAGCAGAGTCGTCCACGCGCGCCGGCCTTGTTTCGTTCGGTTCTACCGTTCGTCCTGTTCGCACTTTATCTTCCGCTGTTAGTGATGGTTTTGAATTCCTTCTCGGGCTGGACATTGAATTGGTACGGCGAGCTCTTTAACGACCGCACACTTTGGGCGGCGCTGGGGCGCAGTCTGATGGTTGCTTTGTCGTCGTCGTTTTTGTCGACGACGCTTGCCGCGTTCGCGGCCCTAG
>JAYTHQ010000426.1:0-2292 GCA_043732445.1 Bdellovibrionales bacterium
GTTGTTAACTTTGTCAAAAGCAGTTCGCTTACGACTTCAGCATAGTCTAGTTCATGAATCGACGAATCGCGTACTTGCGCTCGCCTAAATGGGATTAACTAAAAAAAGATTGAAGCAGCCTTCAAACGCTTTAGCATATGCCATGGAGGGGCGGTGCCATGTCACGGATGACTGGCTGGGAGAAGAATTCTCCGCATCGCTCGTTCGTTCGTTCGTTCGGCCAGGCTCCCGGGTGGCCAGGTAAAGCTTTAACGAAATTAGATTTCGCATTTCGAGCGCCGCGAGCTTTCCGTTTCGCAGTTCTTCTTCGAGCATAAATCTTGCGAGCATGACGGCGCCTACTTTTGCGCGGCACATTTGTTTTACGATGCCTCAGCGACTCCGTGGCGACGTGATTGGACAGCCCGAGTTACGAGCTCGAGGGGCGCGAAGGTCCGCTACCAACAGGTCCCTGCGGACTGCCGCTGCCGCCTTTTCCTCTGCGGCGCCGACGTTTGCGTGGCCCCTGTCCATCTTCGCCTTCAGGACCCGCGTTTTGTGAAGGTCCTTCAGCGCTAGAAGGGCGCGACTGCTGCGCTGGACGTTGTTGCGCTGGACGTTGTTGCGGTGGACCACCGGGCCGCGATGGACTTGGCGACGAACCACCAGGCCCTTGCGGGCGCAGACCGCGAGCTTCTGGCTGCGGGCGATTCTGGTTTTGGTTTTGATTTTGCCGGCCGTCGCGCGGCCCGCGAGGTTCGCGTTGCGGTCGGACGTCGCGCGGTTGCGTTCGCTCAGACGCAGCTTCACCGCCAGCGTCGCTGCCAGCGTCACTGCCATCTTCGCTCTCGCTGGAATCGCCGGGCTCTTCGCTTCGGCGAGCGACCGCTTGTTCAACGCGGTCATCTTTCACTGCCAGCTTCTTCTTGCGCCCAACGATCAGGCCCGTTTGCTTGCCGATCTGTTCAGTCATGTCGACAGTGATATCGCCGAAACATTTTAACTGACATGAGAGTCTGCGCCGATCGATAAAGTAGCCCGTCCCGATCAGCGAGAGCTCTTCTGAACCGGGCGGCGTGACGTTGTGGTCGCCTTCGGTGACACGCACGCGGCACTCGGCGCATGACGGCACGCCTTTGCAGACCGACTTAATATAGAGTCCATTATCTTGCGCAACGTGCATGACCGATTGGCCAGGCTTGATTTCGAATTCAACGTTTTGCGGAACGAACTTTACTTTCATTTTTAATCACTCACCGATGTGGAGCTTCGCGAACTTTTTCTTACCGACTCTCACGACAACGTCGGAGCCGGCTTTGAAAGAGAACGTGTGCTTCACTGCTGTAATTTTTTGGCCGTCGATTTCAACGGCGTTCGAGACGAGAAGTCGGCGCGCGTCTGACGTCGACGGCGCAAGATCGTATTCTTTTAAGAGCGCAGCAACGTCGACTTCGCCCGCAAACTTTGATTTCGAAACTTTAAACTCAGGCATCTCATCCGGAAGGCCTTTGTTGACGAAAATCCGGTCAAACTCTTCGACGGCGGCTTTGCCTGCGGCGGCTCCGTGGAAGCGCGCGACAAGCGTTTCGCCCAATCGAACCTTTGCGGCCCGCGGATGAAGCGTACCGGCTTTCAGAGCAGATTTCATCTTATCGATTTCGCTGACCGGAACGTCGGTCAGTAGCTCGTAATAGCGCATCATGAGTTCGTCAGAAACGCGCATTGTTTTACCGAACATATCGCGCGGGTTTTCGTCGACGCCGATATAATTATCGAGCGACTTTGACATCTTCTGAACGCCGTCAAGCCCCTCAAGAATCGGCATCGTGATGATGACTTGCGGCTCTTGTCCGTAAACGCGCTGAAGATCACGGCCAACGAGCAAATTGAAACGCTGATCGGTTCCACCTAGCTCGACATCGGCTTTCAGCGCGACGGAGTCGTAGCCTTGCACGAGCGGATAGAGGAATTCGTGAATCGCGATGGGGGTGCCGCCTTTATAGCGCTTCTGGAAATCATCGCGCTCGAGCATGCGAGCAACTGTATATTGCGACGCAAGTTTGATGAAATCGCTAGGGCTCATCTTGTCGAACCAAGATGCATTCCAAGAGAGCTCGGTTTTCTTCTCGTCGAGAATTTTGAACGCTTGGCCAACATAAGTCGACGCGTTCGATTTGATTTCTTCTTTGGTCAGCGGCGGCCGAGTTTCGTTCTTACCCGTCGGATCACCAATTTGGGCCGTGAAGTCACCGACCAAGAAAATTACTTGATGCCCAAGATCTTGAAACTGCTTCATCTTGTTCATCAACACGG
>JAYTHQ010000427.1:0-2288 GCA_043732445.1 Bdellovibrionales bacterium
GGGTCGCCTCCGTGTTCGCCGCAAACGCCGATTTTTAAATTTTTCTTTTCGGCACGCCCTTTAGCGACGCCCATTTTCACCAGCGCCCCGACGCCAACTTGATCGATGGTCACAAACGGATCGGCCTTAAAGATTCCTTCGCTCACGTAAGAACCCAAGAAACGACCGGCATCGTCTCGCGAAAGCCCGAGCGTCGTTTGGGTGAGATCATTTGTTCCAAAAGAGAAAAAGTCGGCATCTCGAGCGATTTCATTCGCGGTCACCGCTGCGCGCGGAAGTTCGATCATTGTTCCGATCAGGTATGGGAACTTCACGCCCGTTTCTTTTTGAACAGCCAAAATTTCTTTTTCAACTAGTTCGCGAAGCTTTGTCAGCTCCGCTTGCAGCGCCACGAGCGGAATCATGATTTCCGGCGTGAGGACCTGACCCTCTTTGATCAAGAGCGCGGCAGCTTCGGCGATCGCGCGCGTCTGCATGATGTAAATCTCTGGGTACGTGATCGCGAGTCGGCAGCCGCGGTGCCCGAGCATGGGGTTAAACTCGTGCAGGCCTTGAACTCGCAGGCGAAGTTTTGCGTAATCAACACCGAGCTTTGATGCGAGTTCTTTCGTTTCTTCGTCCGTGTGCGGAACGAATTCGTGAAGAGGCGGGTCAAGTAAGCGAATCGTGACGGGATAGCCTTTCATCGTCTTGAAAAGCGCGTAGAAATCTTGGCGCTGCATCGGGAGCAGTTTTTCGAGCGCCTCTTCGCGGTCGGCTTTATTTTCGGCGACGATCATCTCGCGCATCGCCGTGATTCGATCACTTCCAAAAAACATATGTTCAGTTCGGCAAAGACCAATGCCCTCGGCACCGAACGCGCGTGCGGTGTTGGCGTCTTTGGGCGTATCCGCATTCGCGCGAACGCCCATCGTGCGGTATTTATCAGCCAGCTTCATGACACGTTCAAAAACCGCATCGAGCTGGGGCTCGACCGTCTTAATTTCCCCGAGGTAAACTTGGCCTGTTGACCCATCGAGCGTGATGATTTCGCCACGCTTAATTACGTAACCACTCACGCGCATTTCTTGACGAGAATAATCGATTTGCACATCGCCCGCTCCCGCAACACAGCACTTCCCCATGCCGCGGGCGACGACAGCCGCATGCGAAGTCATTCCCCCGCGCGACGTGAGAATGCCTTGCGCAGAAACCATGCCGAGGATGTCTTCCGGCGAAGTTTCGACTCTGCAAAGAATCGTTTTGATGCCTTTGTCTTTGAGTTCAACCGCTTCGTCAGAAGTGAAAACGACTTGGCCCGTCGCGCCTCCCGGCGAGGCCGGAAGGCCTTTGCACAATAAAGTTTTTTTCGCGTTCGGATCAAGCGTCGGGTGCAAAAGTTGATCGAGCGCCTTGGGCTCGAGACGGAGCAACGCTGTCTTCTCGTCGATCAAACCTTCGTCGATCATGTCGCAAGCGATTTTCAATGCGGCGGCCGCCGTGCGCTTGCCGTTGCGGGTCTGGAGCATCCAGAGCTTGCCCTGCTCGATCGTGAATTCCATGTCTTGCATGTCTTTGTAATGCGTCTCGAGATTTTTATAAGTAGATACGAGATCGCGAAAGCAGCTCGGCATTCGCTCTTCTAGCGAGTCGCCTGGGTGGCCACCCGCTTTGGCTTCGAGCGCCGTAATATTTTGCGGCGTGCGAATACCCGCAACCACATCTTCACCTTGAGCGTTCACGAGCCACTCGCCGTAAAACGCGCGCTCGCCCGTCGAGGGATTGCGCGTGAAGGCGACTCCTGTGGCCGAGTCGTCGCCCATGTTTCCGAACACCATCGACTGAACGTTAACCGCGGTTCCCCACTCTGCGGGAATCGCGTGGAGTCCGCGGTAGGCGATCGCTCGCGGCGTCATCCAGGATTTAAAGACGGCTGAAATCGCGCCCCACAGCTGCTCTTTCGGATCGGCCGGAAATTTTGCACCCGTTTCCTGGAGGATTGATTCTTTAAATTTCTTAACGAGGCTTTTGAGGTCGTCGACCGTCAGGTCGGTGTCGAGCTTGTAGCCTTTGTCGTCTTTTAAGTCCTCGAAGGCGACCTCCAGGAGCGAAGAATTCATTCCCATCACGACATCCGAGTACATTTGCACAAACCGCCGGTACGAGTCCCAAGCAAAGCGCGGATTGCCTGAGCGATTCGCGAGACCCTGTACCGTTTCGTCGTTTAAACCTAAGTTCAGAATCGTGTCCATCATGCCGGGCATCGAGGCGCGCGCGCCAGAGCGAACGCTGACCAAGAGCGGATTTTC
>JAYTHQ010000428.1:0-21448 GCA_043732445.1 Bdellovibrionales bacterium
GTTGCTGGCCATGCCAAAAAAGCCGTCAACACGACAAAGGCCGAAAAAGGCCATTTGAAAAAAGCCGGTTTCGAGAACGGTGCTCATCACATCGCCGAATTCCGTCAAAGCACGCTTCCCGCAGACGCTACTGTTGGCTCGCGCATCTCGATCGACAGCCTCGCTAAAGGCGACGTTGTCCGCATCACTTCGCGCTCAAAAGGTAAAGGCTTCCACGGTTCAGTTCGCCGTTGGGGTTTCGCTGGCGGTCCTGCATCGCACGGCTCGAAATTCCACCGTCAGCCGGGCTCAAGCGGTAACCGCACATGGCCAGGCCGTGTGATGCCGGGCAAAAAGTTTCCGGGTCACGTCGGTGACGAAACCGTCACGGTCCGTAATGTGAAAATCATCCAAGTTCTTGCTGAAGAAGGCGTCATCCTCGTTAAGGGGCCGGTACCGGGCGCACGCAATACACTCGTTAAGCTGGTGAAAGAATAATCATGGCGAACGCATCAATTCTCAATTGGGACAAAAAGAAAGTCGGAGATTTAGATCTGCCGGCGTCTGTTTTCGAACAGCCGCTCCGCAAAGATCTTCTCCACACCGTCGTTCGTTGGCAGCTGGCTTGCCGCCGCCAAGGAACAGCGATGACAAAAACTAAAGGCCTCGTTTCGGGCGGCGGTAAAAAGCCGTTCAAGCAAAAAGGCACAGGTAACGCTCGTCAAGGTTCGACTCGCTCTCCGCTCAATCCAGGCGGCGGTACGATGTTCGGTCCAGAACCGCGCGATTACAGCTACAAGCTTCCGCGTAAAGTAAAGCAAGCAGCACTTCGCACGGCGCTCTCGTACCTCCAGAGCTCGGGCAAGCTCTTCTTCGTTGAAGACATGAAGTCGCAAGGCAAAACCGGCGAACTCGTAAAACGTCTCAAAGCGTTTGGCGTTTCAAAGGCGGTTTTGATCGACGGCACAGCTGACGAGAAATTCGATCTCGCGTCGCGCAACATGACGTCGTTCCGTTATTACTCAGTCGACGGCTTAAACGTATTTGATTTATTGAAATACGATACAGCCATCATCACTAAGTCTTCAATGGCGCGCATCCTCACCCGTTGCGGCATAGAGGAGAAGGCGTAAGATGAAAACTGTTATCAAAAAGCCACTCGTTAGCGAGAAAAACGCCGGTCACGCCGAAGACGGAAATACCTACGCCTTCGAAGTCGACCTGCAGGCATCAAAAGATGAAATCAAGACAGCCGTCGAAAAAGCGTTCCGCGTAAAAGTCGCGGGCGTTCGTACGATGATCTGCCGCGGCCGCTTCTTCCGTAAGCAAGCGCGTCTCGGACCACCGAAGCACTGGAAAAAAGCTTTGGTGAAGTTGCAAGAGGGCCAAAAAATCGCTCTCTTCGAGGGAGCATAAGACATGGGTATCAAGATTTATAACCCGCGCAGCCCGGGTCGTCGCGGAGCTACTGGCTTCGACTTCGCAGAGCTCACGGATAAAAAACCTGAAAAGTCGTTAACAGAGCCTTTGCGCCGCAAAGCTGCTCGTAACAACACCGGTCAAATCACGGTTCGCCACCAAGGTGGCGGCCACAAGCGTCGTTACCGTGTGATCGACTTCAAGCGCCAGAAGCTTGATGTTGCCGCAAAGGTCACTGCGATTGAGTACGATCCGAACCGCACGGCACGGATCGCTCTTATTCAGTACATCGATGGTTCGCTTGCTTATATCATCGCTCCGATAGGTTTGAACGTTGGCGATCAAGTCATCGCTAGCGCAAAAGCCGATATCAAGCCGGGCAATGCGCTTCCATTGAGCTCGATCCCGGTTGGTACGATCATTCACAATGTTGAACTTCGCCCAGGCAAAGGTGCGCAGCTGGCGCGCGGTGCTGGTGTCGCAGCAACGTTGGCGGCGAAACTTGGTCAGTATTGCCAAGTTCGTCTTCCATCGGGTGAAGTGCGCCAGATCCTCTCGACATGCATGGCGTCGATTGGGCAAGTCGGCAACACAGATAACGAAAATATTAAACTTGGTAAAGCCGGTCGCAGCCGCTGGATGGGCAAGCGTCCATCTGTTCGCGGTATGGCGATGAACCCTGTCGATCACCCACTCGGTGGCGGTGAGGGCGTTGGTAAAGGTCACCACCCGGTAACTCCGTGGGGCCAACCTTCGAAGGGCTACAAAACTCGCAGCAATAAACGAACTGACTCTCAGATCGTTAAGCGCCGGAAGTAAGGGGAATAGCACGTGGCACGTTCAGTAAAAAAAGGCCCGTTCATTGATGATCATCTTTTAAAGAAGATCGTAACGGCAGTTGAGAAAGGCGATAAAAAAGTCATTAAGACTTGGTCGCGCCGCTCAATGGTTCTCCCTGAAGCGGTAGGTTTGACGTTTGCGGTTCACAACGGCAAAAAATTTGTCCCTGTTTATGTCACCGACAATATGATCGGTCACAAATACGGTGAGTTTTCGCCAACCCGCACGTTCCATGGTCACGCCGAGAAAAAAGCTGCAAAGCCAGCTCCGGCAAAAGGTTGAGGTTGAGCAATGGAAGTTAAAGCGAAACTCAGAAACGTCAGGCTCGGTGCGCAGAAAGCGCGAATCGTTGCCGACATGGTTCGAGGCAAGAACGTCAACGAGGCTCTTAAGATCCTTTCGTTCATGCCGCAAAAGCCTGCTCTTCATTTGAAGAAGCTGATCAATTCAGCCGTGGCGAACGCAGAACAAAATAAAGTCATCGACATCGATAACCTGTTCGTAAAGACGGTTTCGGTCGACATGGGTCCTTCTCTTGGCCGATTCCGTCCACGTGCTCAAGGGCGTGCGACTCCGGTTAAAAAGAAGTCTTGTCACTTCAACTTAGTTTTGGACGAGAGGTAATTCGTGGGACAAAAGGTAAATCCAATTGGTCTAAGAGTCGGTGTCATTCGTACGTGGGATTCTCGCTGGTACGCGAAAGGCCCTCTGTATCTTGATAACCTCCACGAAGATCTTAAACTTCGTAAATATCTTCACGAGAAGCTTCGTCACGCAGGCGTAGCTCGCGTTGAAATGGAGCGCGCAGCGAAGAAGGTGAAAGTCATCATCTCGACGGCACGCCCGGGCGTTGTGATCGGCAAAAAAGGCGCAGGTATCGACCAGCTGAAAGCTGACGTTCAGCGTCTGACGCCGAACGAAGTCTTCATCAATATTCAAGAAGTTCGTAAGCCAGACGTCGATGCTCAGCTCGTTGCTGAGAACATAGCGATCCAGCTTGAGAAGCGGATTTCATGGCGCCGTGCTTTGAAGAAAGCCATGGCAGCAGCGATCCGCGGCGGCGTTCGCGGTATTAAAGTTCAGGTTTCGGGTCGTCTCGACGGTGCCGAAATCGCGCGAACTGAATGGTACACAGAGAAGAGCGTTCCGCTTCACACTCTGCGCGCAGATATCGATTACGGTACGTCTCGTTCGCTCACGGCGTACGGCATTATCGGCGTAAAAGTATGGATCTACAAAGGCGACGTTCTTTCGCAAAAAGAAGTCGAGGAGGCTGGTCGTGTTAAGTCCTAAACGTGTAAAACATCGTAAACAGTTTAAGGGCAAACGCGCAGGCTTCGCGGCTCGCGGTAACACGGTTGCGTTCGGTGACTTTGGTCTTATCTCGATCACGGATGCATGGCTCACTGGTCGTCAGATCGAAGCCAGCCGGATCGCTATCAGCCGTTCGATGAAGCGTGGTGGTAAAGTTTGGGTTCGTGCGTTTCCGCACAAACCTGTTACTAAAAAGCCCGCTGAAGTCCGGATGGGCTCGGGTAAAGGTAACCCAGAACTTTGGGTTGCGGTCGTGAAGCCCGGCACAGTGCTTTTTGAAGTTAACGGTGTAACGAGAGAACAAGCCGCCGAAGCGTTCCGTCTGGCGAGCCACAAGTTACCATTCGCAACTAAGTTTCTGGTACGGGAGTAGCCGATGAAATACGAAGATATCTCCGGTTTATCGGCGAAAGATTTGACCAAAAAAGCTATTGAGGCGCGATCGACGATGTTCGAAGCCCGCATGAAAAACTCGCTCGGCCAACTCGCGAATCCAATGACGATTCGTGAAGCACGCCGTGACATCGCTCGCTTGAGAACAGCGGCGGCAGCAAAGTCAGGTCAGGCACCTCAGCGCAAAATGACTCGCGCTGACCGCCTCGCAGCGACCTCGAAGACGATTACGTCGACAGCGGTAAAAGCTAAAACCGCGGCAAAGGGTAAATAGAGATGGCAAAAACATCTACAGCATCAGCGACAACCACCGGAACAAAAACCGCTCCGAAGAAAGCTCCTAAAAAAGCAGCTGGTGCGAATGACACAGAGATGTCAGCTCGCGGTGGTCGCACCGAAGTTGAAGGCGAAGTCGTCAGCGATAAAATGAACAAAACCATCGCGGTTTTGATCTATCGCCTCGTTCGCCACAAGAAGTACGGCAAATTCATGCGCCGCAGCTCGGTCTTCAAGGCCCACGACGAAAATAATACGGCAAAAATCGGCGACACTGTTCGGATTCACCAAACTCGTCCATTGAGCAAAACTAAGCGTTGGGCCTTGAGCGAAATCGTGAAGTCGGCGCAGGTCACTGCAGGAGTTAAAGAATGATCCAGATGCAATCTCGACTTCGCGTTGCCGATAACACCGGCGCCAAAGAAGTCATGTGCGTAAAAGTTTTGGGCGGCTCGCAACGTCGTTATGCTTCGGTCGGCGATATCATCGTCGTTTCGATCAAAGAGGCGTTGCCAACTGCAAAAGTAAAGAAGGGTGATGTGGCGAAAGCCGTCATCGTTCGCACGATCCACAAGATTCGCCGTCCGGATGGCAGCTACATCCGCTTCGACGATAATTCGGCCGTGTTGATCAACAACAATAAAGAACCAATCGGTACTCGGATCTTCGGACCAGTAGCGAGAGAGCTTCGCGCTGCCGCGTTCACGAAAATCGTGTCGCTGGCTCCAGAAGTTTTGTAAGGGAACGATTTATGGCAAAGAACACTGAGGGCGCAGAAAAAGCGAAAGCGGCTGGCAAAGCTGCTCAGGCTGAAAAAGCTGCGAAAAAAGACGCATCGGCAAAAGCTCCTAAAGCAGAGGCAAAACCTCGCGCTAAAGGCGAGTTGAACCGCATGCAAGAGAAGTACAACAAAGAGACTGTTGGCGCGTTAAAAAAATCGCTCAACGCTCAGAGTTCAATGGAGATCCCACGTCTCCAAAAAATCGTGATCAACGTTTCATTGGGCGATGCAACTCAGAACCCAAAACTCGTTCAGATTGCGGCCGACGAGCTCACGACCATCACCGGTCAAAAAGCCGTGATTACCAAAGCGAAAAAGGCGATCTCGAACTTCAAACTTCGCGAAGGCATGCCGATCGGAACAGCGGTCACGCTCCGCCGCGAGAAAATGTGGTCGTTCCTCGATCGTCTTGTGAACTTGGCACTTCCGCGCGTACGCGACTTCCGTGGCCTTCCGGTCAAAGGTTTCGACGGCCGTGGGAATTACAACTTGGGTCTCAAGGAACAAATCGTTTTCCCAGAAATTAATTACGATAGAGTCGACAAAGTTCGCGGTATGAACATCACCATCTGCACCTCGGGTAAAAACGATGCAGAAGGAAAAGCGCTTCTCGAAGCGCTCGGGATGCCGTTTCGCAAGTAAGTTTTGAATTTGAACACCGCGGGCCCGTTCATTTGAACGGAATTGAATAGAATGGCCCAGCGAACTCGATCGGCAGATACGGCCGATCCTGGAAAGAGGTACGGATGGATAAAGTAGCAGAATTTCTTACGCGGATCAGAAACGGCGGCATGGCGAAGCACGACAAAGTCGACGTGCCAAACTCGCGTGTTCGTGAAGGTCTCGCAGCTGTTCTTCGTGACAGCGGTTACATCAAAAACTTCAAAGTCGTTAAAGACGGCAAACAGGGTATGATGCGGATCTACTTGTCGTACAAAGACGACGGTACCCACGCCATCACGAGCGTTCGGCGCGCCAGCCGTCCTGGTCGTCGTTACTACGTTCCTTGCGCAAAAATTCCGAATGTTCGTTCTGGTTACGGGATGTCGATCCTCAGCACTAGCAACGGTATCATGGGCAGCAAAGAAGCCACCGAGAAGGGTCTCGGCGGTGAAATTCTTTGCACACTCTACTAACTTAAAGATCGGTTGAATAACTCATGTCACGTATCGGTAGATCACCAGTCACAGTAGGAAACGGCGTTACGGTCAACGTAACTCCGGCCAATGAAGTCGTCGTCAAGGGCGCGAAGTGGACACAAAAAGTGGCGCTTCGTCCTGAGATCACCGCGAAGTTCGAAAACGGCCAAGTCGTTTTGACTCGCAAAGATGAATCGCAAACATCGCGCGCGTTGCACGGTCTCTACCGCGCACTTGTGCAGAATGCGGTCACGGGCGTCTCAACTGGCTTCACGAAATCACTCGACCTCGTCGGCGTCGGTTACCGCGCGGCGGTCTCAGGCAAACGCCTTGAACTGTCGCTTGGCTACTCGCATCCAATTCACTTTCCAATTCCAGAAGGAATTGAAGTGAAAGTAGAAAAGCAAACAAACATCACGATCACGGGCGCGAGCAAAGAGCTTGTCGGTCAGGTAGCAGCCAAGGTTCGTGGCTTCCGCCCTCCAGAGCCGTACCTCGGCAAAGGTGTGAAATACACAGACGAGAAGCTAAAACGCAAAGAGGGTAAATCAGCCGGCAAGTAAGCTGATTAGCGCTTGAGGCGGATTCCTCAAGAAAAACTCGTAAGCACTTGTTGCGAACGAAAGCGGAGGGCGGAGCCCGAAGCGACAAAACAGACTAAAGGATATTGAAATGAGACTTACGACTCGCAAACATAGCTCGGTAAAAGACGTTTCGAGACAGAAAAAGAAAGCGCGTATCAGACGCAAACTTTCTGGCGATGAGAGTCGCCCTCGTCTTTGCGTATTCCGCAGCACGAAGCACATCTATGCTCAAGTGATCGACGACGTTACCGGCAAAACGCTTGTAGCTGCATCGACTCTCGACGTTGAGGGTTCGAAAAATGCTAACAAAGAGACAGCGTCAGCTATCGGCAAAGAAATCGCGAAGCGCGCTCAACAAAAAAACATCAAAGCGGTCGTTTTTGACCGTAACGGTTACCTGTACCACGGGCGCGTAAAAGCATTAGCTGATGGCGCTCGCGAAGCCGGCTTGCAGTTCTAAGGAGACATGCGTGGAAAAGAAAGAACAAGGTTCGGAATTCGAAGAACGTGTCGTGGCGATTAAACGCGTAGCGAAGGTCGTCAAAGGCGGCCGTCGTTTCTCGTTCGCAGCCCTCGTTGTTGTCGGCAACCAAGCTGGCGATGTCGGTTTCGGGACAGGTAAAGCGGGCGAAGTTCCTGAGGCGATTGGTAAAGCCAGCCGCTCAGCGAAGAAGAGCTTCCGTAAAGTTTCACTCGTTGACGGTCGTACGATCGCCCACGAAGTCGTCGGAACGTTCGGAGCAGCAAAAGTCGTTATGCGTCCAGCCGCACCAGGTACTGGTGTGATCGCGGGCGGAGCGGTTCGTGCGGTTCTCGAATCCGTCGGAGTTAAAGACATTCTCACAAAGTGCGTCGGCACACGTAACGCGAACAACGCGGTCCGTGCGACTCTCGACGGCTTAAAACAGCTCCGCGCCGATAAGTTGGCGGGTAAGGTTTAAGCCATGGCAAAATCATTCAAGATTACTCTTAAGAGAAGCTTGATCAGCACATCGGCTTCGCAACGCGAAACTGCACGCTGCATCGGTCTTCGCAGAACTGGCTCATCGGTGGTTGTCCAAGATACGCCAGCGATGCGCGGTCAAATTAAAAAACTTCAGCATCTTCTCGAAGTTGCTCACGAGACAAAAGGTGCAAAATGAGTTTGTTATCTTCACTTCGTCCTAAATGGGGCGCAACCGGCTACCGTAAGCGCGTCGGTCGTGGAACAGGTTCGGGCCTTGGCGGAACTTCCGGCAAAGGTCACAAAGGTCAAAAGGCACGCGCCGGCGGACGAGTTCGCAGGGGTTTTGAGGGCGGTCAGACGCCGATGGCTCGTCGTCTTCCAAAGTTCGGTTTCTCGAACGTTTCTTTTGCAAACAACTTTGACGTTTTCAATATTGCAAATCTTGTGACGCTCGGTCTGAAGACCGTTTCTCCTGAAACTCTCGAGCAAGCGGGTTTGCTTCGTTACGGCAAAGTTAAAATCCTTGGTCACGGGGAATTGAAAACTGCGGTCACCGTTCGCGCGCACAAGTTCAGCGCGAAAGCGAAAGAGATGATTGAAAAAGCCGGCGGCAAGGCTGAGGTCATCGCTTAAATGGCAACTGTGGACGGGCTCGCTAACAACAATGATTTGCGCAAACGCATTCTCTTTACGCTGACGATGTTGGCTGTGTACCGCTTCGGCGTGCACATCCCAACTCCGGGTGTTGATGGTACGACCGTTCTCAAGTTCTTCCAAAACCAGGGCGGCATTTTTGGTTTGTTCAACACCTTCACGGGTGGGGCGCTCAACCAATTCTCGGTGTTCGCACTCGGGATCATGCCTTATATCTCTAGCTCCATTATTTTCCAGCTCTTGACGGCGGTCGTTCCATACTTCGAAGAGTTGAAAAAAGAAGGTCAAACTGGCCAAAAGAAAATCACCCAGTACACTCGCTACGGCACGGTGGCCCTCGCGGTTGTGCAAGGTTTGGCGATCAGCTCGTGGCTGATGCGCGAAGGTTACGAAGGTCACCCACTCGTGACATCTCAGTACGTAGGTTTTGTTCCATTCCAACTCATGACAGTCATCACGCTCACGGCAGGCACATGTTTTATCATGTGGTTGGGTGAACAGATTACTGATCGCGGGATTGGAAACGGTTCGTCTCTCATTATCTTCGCGGGTATCGCAGCCGGTATTCCGAAGGGTGCAGTGAGCATGCTGACTCTCGTTAAAAACGGCGAGATGAGCGGTTTGATCGCAGTCGGTCTCTTGGCCTTGATGGTGATTGTCATTGCGGCGATTATCTTCCTAGAAGTCGGTCAGCGTCGGATCCCGATTCACTTCTCGCAAAAAGGTGGACGCGTTCCGGGTGCCGCTCAGGCCAGCCACTTGCCACTGAAGATCAATTTGTCGGGGGTGATACCACCGATCTTCGCGTCGTCGCTTCTTTTATTCCCGGCGACTCTCGCTCAGTTCGTGAAGGCCCCTTGGCTCACGCAAATGAAGGATTCGTTGTCGCCAACGGGTTCGGTTTACAACGTTCTCTTTATTTCTTTGATCGTGTTCTTCTGTTTCTTCTACACAGAAATCGTCATGAACCCGGTAGAGATCGCCGACAACTTGAAAAAGGGCGGCAAGTTTATTCCTGGTATCCGTGCGGGTACGAGCACGTCGCAGTACATTCAACGTGTGATGGATCGGTTGAACGTCGGTGGTGCGGCTTACCTCTGCGCGATCTGCGTTCTTCCAGGTCTTTTGATCGATAAATTGAACACCCCGTTCTACTTCGGTGGAACGAGCCTCCTGATCCTCGTCGGTGTCGCTCTCGACACGACTCAACAGTTGCAGTCGTACATGCTTACGCAAAAATACGACGCATTCATGAGAGGCGCGAAGATCCGGAGCCGGAGGGTTCAATATTGAACATCGTCCTCTTCGGCCCTCCGGGGGCCGGTAAGGGTACTCAATCTGCGCTTCTCGTAGAGAGAAAGCAGATGAGACAGATCAGCACTGGAGACCTGTTGCGGGAAGCGGTGAGAAACCAAACCCCCCTCGGGCTCAAGGCCAAATCCGTGATGGATGCAGGCAAGCTGGTCTCGGACGAGATCATGATCGGAATTGTTCAAGAGGTTCTCGGTGGGCTTGAAGGTCAAAACTTCATTCTCGACGGGTTCCCGAGAACGGTTCCACAGGCCGAAGCGCTCGAGGTCACCCTCACGCACTTTGGCTTGAAAATCGGTAAGGCTCTGTTTCTCGAGGTTCCGCGCCAAGCGCTTCTTCGTCGACTTTCGGGTCGGCGGGTGTGCCAGTCTTGCGGTGCGGTTTATCACGTGGATTCGAAACCGACCAAGCGCGAAGGCGTTTGTGACGTTTGCGGCGGGGCGGTCGTTCAACGGAAGGACGATCACGAAAGCGTTATTGGCACTCGGCTGGCGGCGTACGACACGAGCACAGCTCCCGTGAAAGACTACTTCTCTAAGCGAGGGGCTTTCACAGAGGTCAACGGCGTTGGTTCGACAGAAGAGGTCTATAAGCGGTTGGCTAGCCAGATCGCTTAGGCACAGGTGGCAAGTAAGTTTTAAATATCTGGACTTGGTTCAGGGCGGATGATAAAAAAATCGGCCGCTTAATTTTTTTGGGGATGACCGACCAGAGGGTTACCGTGTGGTAACAAAATGGATAAGTTGTCCGAGGACGAACTATGAAAGTGCGAGCTTCAGTGAAGCGCATCTGCAACAAATGCAAAGTCATCAAGCGCAAGGGCGTGATTCGCGTTATCTGCGAAACAGCCAAGCACAAGCAAAGGCAGGGATAACCCATGGCACGTATTGCCGGAGTCGATTTACCACGGAACAAGCGCATCGAAATCGCGCTTCAGTACATTTACGGTATTGGAAAAACTCAAGCCGCTAACATCGTTGAATACGCGAGCCTCCCAGCGTCGCTTCGCACAGACGATCTCACCGACGCTCAAGTCGCGAAAATCCGTGAATACATGGAAACGAACTTGAAGACAGAAGGCGATCTTCGCCGCGAAGTCGGTCTCTCAATTAAACGTTTAATGGATCTCGGTTGCTACCGCGGTCTTCGTCACCGCAAAGGTTTGCCTGTTCGTGGCCAGAGCACTCGTCAGAATGCCCGGACACGCAAAGGCCCTCGTAAAACGGTCGCGAACAAGAAAAAAGCAGTCTAAGACTAAGAGAAAGTTTGAGCGAAAATGGCTGGTAAAAAACCTGGTGCTAAGAAGAAAATCCGCAAAAGCGTTCCCCACGGGAAATGCTTTGTTCAAGCCGGTTTCGGCAACACGATCGTTACGCTTACTGATCCCTCGGGAGAAGTTATCGCATGGTCGTCGTCGGGCCACTTGGGCTTCAAAGGCAGCCGTAAAGGCACGCCGTTTGCGGCTCAATCTGCTGCCGAAGACGCAGCAAAAAAAGCGATGGAACAAGGACTTCGTTCTGTTGATGTCTTTCTCAAAGGACCGGGCGCTGGCCGTGAGCCCGCGATTCGTTCATTGGCACTCGCGGGTATCCGCGTAGCGACAATGCGCGATACGACGCCAATGCCGCACAATGGTTGCCGTCCGCCGAAGCGTCGTCGTATTTAAAAAATTGCAAAGGACTCGGATGAAGGCAACGCAAAAGCGAAGCTGTAAACGAGGCTTAACTGAAGCCAGGAGTACCGTTAAGTGAGCTGCATTCCAAATAGCGTCTGTAAAATGTGTCGCCGAGAAAATATGAAGTTGTTCCTCAAAGGGGACCGCTGCTTCACGGATAAATGCTCTTTCGAGCGCCGTCCATATCCTCCGGGACAACACGGTCAACAACGTTTGAAGTTCTCGGAGTTCGCACTCCAGCTTCGCGAAAAGCAAAAAACGAAGCGCTATTACGGCGTCTACGAAAAGCAATTCGCGCTTTACTTCGAAAAAGCCGACCGTTCGCGCGGTGTCACCGGTCACGAGTTGCTCAAGCTTCTAGAGACGCGTCTCGACAACGTCGTGTACAGCCTTGGTTACGCATCGAGCCGCCGCGAAGCCCGTCATCTCGTCTCGCACAATCACTTCGTAGTGAATGGCGATAAGTGCAACATTCCTAGCTACAACGTCTCAAAAGGCGATGTCGTTCAGGTGCGCGAGTCCAGCCGCGAAATGACAAAAATCATGGCGTCGATCGAATCGGTCAAAAAACGCGAAATCCCAGTTTGGCTTGAAGCTGACCACGGTGCCTTCAAGGGCACGGTCAAAGACATGCCAACTCGCGAGAACGTGACATTGCCGGTCGAAGAAAACATGATCGTCGAGTACTACTCTCGTTAATCTTTTCGCTGAGACTTTGTCTCAGCGCTCAGGAGCTTTAAGGGCGGCCCGAGATTATATTCTCTCGGTCTGTGGCCTCAAGATAATATCAGGAAAACTTTCGAAACTAGTTTTTAGGGGACAACGAAACATGCAAGAGCACTATTACAAATTCTGGCGCGATCTGATTAAACCAAAAGCCTTCGAGGTTGACCGCGATGTTCTTCGCGAAGACTACGGCCGCTTTATGATCCGTCCGCTCGAGCGTGGCTACGGGGTAACCCTCGGGAACTCGCTTCGTCGCATTTTGCTCAGCTCAATGATGGGTTCGGCAGTTTCGGCGGTTAAGTTTGACGGCGTCCTGCATGAGTTCTCGACTCTCCCAGACGTCATGGAAGATGTGACCGACATCATCCTGAACCTTAAACAAGTTCGCTTTAAACAGTTCTCTCCTGATGTGCAAACTCTTCGGATCGCGAAGAGCGGACCAGGCGTTGTCACGGCTCGAGATATCCAAACTTCTGATAAAATCGAAGTTTTGAATCCTGATCAGCACATCGCCACTCTGGGCGCTAACGGCAAATTCAACGCTGAACTCACGGTCACTTACGGTCGTGGTTTCGTAGCAGCCGACGAAGCGAACCAAGATCTTCCCGTCGGAACAATCGGCGTCGACGCTCTTTACAGCCCAATTCGCCGGGTGAACTACAACGTTTCGAACGCTCGCGTTGGTCAAAAAACCGATTTCGACGCTCTGACAATTGAGGTCTGGACTGACGGCTCTTTGAAGCCAGAAGAGTCGATCTCTTTGGGTTCAAAGATCTTAAAGGAACAGCTCCAGATCTTCCTGACTTTCGACGAAAGCATGGAGCCTGACGTCGCGACTGAAGAAGTGAAGTCGCCAACGTTGAACGAGAATTTATTCCGCTCGGTCGACGATCTTGAGCTCTCGGTTCGCTCTGCAAACTGCTTGAAGAACGCAAACATTCGCTACATCGGCGAACTCGTTGCGAAGAGCGAAGCAGAAATGCTGAAGACAAAAAACTTCGGCCGCAAATCATTAAACGAAATTAAAGAAATTCTCTCAGAGATGGGACTTGGCCTCGGTATGAAAATCGACGGCTGGCCTCCAGTTGGCTGGGATCCGAACACTGCTGTTCCACCGCGCAAAGACGCGTTGGTTTAATTTTTTCGTCAGTTTTAAAGTGAGAGAGATAAGACTATGAGACACAGAGCTAAGGTACAAACATTCGGCCTCGCAACGGATCAGCGCAAAGCGCTCCTCCGTGGACTTGTTATCTCGATCGTCGAGCACGGGCGCATCAAGACAACATTGGCGAAAGCAAAAGAATTGCGCCGCCACGTTGAGCGCGCGGTCACGACGGCGAAGGGCCCTACGCCTTTACATGCGCATCGCTTGTTGCTTTCGCGTTACCCGCATCAGCCAACAGTTGCTGGTCTCATGAAGGACATCGGTCCTCGCATGAAAACTCGCCCAGGTGGTTACACGCGCATCTTGAAACTCGGCAAACGTCCGGGCGACAACGCTGACATGTGCTATATCGAGTTCGTTGATTTCACGCCGAAGGCAGCGAAAACCGACGACCAGTTGAAGATCGAAGCGAAAGCTAAAAAAGTTCGCAGCGCAAAAGCAGCCGCGAAGAAAAAAGGCATTCTCAAGAAGCAAGGTGCCGATCGCCGTGTTCGCCGCGAGATGCACGCCTAGAGGTCGGGGCGCACTCGGCCGCGTGTGCGCCCGCTCGGGGCGCGCATCGAAGCTTTGCCCAGCCGAGAAGGGCCAACCTTTTCGGATTGAGAGTCTGATAACTAAAAAGCCGAGGCAAATTTGCCTCGGCTTTTTTTATTCTCTTTTGGCGGTGTGGCCATGTCATCACGAGCGCGCCACCATTTGCGTTCGCAGTCGGTGAAGACTTGGTTTATAGCTAATCCATGAACATTTATTTAAAAGGCGGGTTAGCAGCGCTGCTAGCGGCCTTTGCGCTTTTCGCTTGGTACCAATGGAAAGAGCCGTCGCTTCCGGTGAATCAATCGCCGGTAGGTTTTCAGCTGATCCGCCAGATGGAAAAAGAGGGCGTGCCTGAAATCGCATTGTCGAAACTCGACAAGACGCCACTCACGCTCTCGAGCTTTCGCGGCAAAATTGTCATCGTGAACTTCTGGGCGTCTTGGTGCAATCCGTGCGTCGAGGAATTTCCGTCGCTCGTAAAGCTCATCAGTCAGTTTAAAGACGACGTCGTCGTGCTTGCCGTTTCTGAGGACGAAACAAGCGACGATATGGCCGCGTTCATGAAAGCGATGAAGCTGCCGAAGCCCGGCATTGAAATCGTCTGGGATGAACATAAACAGTTTATGAAGGCGTATGGGGTCGAGAAGATCCCTGAGACGTTTCTCGTTGGTCGAGACGGGAAGTTGATTCGTAAGGTTTTGGGCATTGAGAATTGGGCCAATGACGATGCGGTCGGATACTTCAAGATGTTGACAGCGTCGGGCCGTCAGCAGGCGCCAGAGGCATTGTCGCCGGTCGCTGCCGACGACGGTGATGGCGCGCCCGTCCCAACCGCAACTCCGGCTACAAGTCTGCCGAAGAAAACGTCGAAGTCGAAAGCGCACTTAAAGAAACGCCACCATCATCATTGAACTGAAATTGAACCGAAAAGTCTTAGATCGGCTCAGCAATTTCGGACTTCTCTTTCATCTCGTTCGTAAGTCATCATCTCATCTATGGGTTTGATTTATGAGGCGCCGTTTTTCACGGCTAAGGTAGCGATCACGGCTGCGGCGATGGCCTACACGTATTTGCAACTTCAGTGGCTCCGTTCATTTTGGCAGAAGACCGCGCTCGTCAACGGCGTTGTTGTCCGCTTTAAATTTCTGCCGCAAAAGGGTGGGCCCGGTTACACAACGATGAGCGCCGATCTGCCGTGTAAAGGCGGTTTCGAATTCAATCGCGAAACGTGGCTCGATCGCTGGTTCAAGAAACGGCAGTTGTCGACAGAGATCGAGCTCGGGAATCGAGATTTTGATGAGGCGGTTTACATTGAGTCCGACTCGCCGACTTTTGGAGCGATGTTGCGTTCGGACGCAGGTGCGCGCGACGCGATTCGCGCGGCGCTGAATTTTGATGCGGCTCCGGTTCGGATTTTGGAGCCGGGGAAATCGATCTTGCTTGAGGCAGGGGTCTTGAATCTGCGCGTGCACGGAGATCAGTCCGCGAATCAGTCGGTGTTTGAGGGCTTTGTTCAGCTCCAAAAGGTCTTAACGGCACTTTGCTCGCGACTCGATTTTTCAGACGACGTGTACGCGGCGAAGGCCGCAGTCGCGAGGAGTGTTCTCGCGGGCGTCACGACTTTTGGATTCGTGAGCGCCTCTGAGATGGCGTTCAACCAAGGTGCGATTTTTGTAAACGGCGGTTCGTTTTTTAAGGCGTCGCTGATTGCGTCGCTGATTCTGCTTTGTTCCTTGGTCATCTTTGTCTTTTCGATTTTGGAGCGCTCGTCGCGGCTGCCGCGGATTTTAGCGAGTTATGCGTTTGTCACTTTGTTCACTTCGGTTCCGGCCGGCATTGGTTTGTTTGCGGATATCGACCGGTACATGGATTGGCATTCTGAGGTGGTCGTTGAGCGAGTGGTTCGTGATCTAAATCAGGTCGAGCGGCATTCGAGCAAAGGCCCTCGTTATAATTATTTTGCGTGCTTTGATCGCGCAGAGTTAGCGGGTCGAAGTGGTCCAGGTGCAGCACTTGAATTACCAGACTGCATTCAACTAACGAGCCGAAAATTTTACGAGCTCCACGCGGGTCAGGGCGTTCGTTTTCGCGTCGGGCAAGGTGCGCTTGGGTATCAGTGGTACAAGCAGATTCAGCCGCTCGAGATGTAGACGGGCGTGGGCGCTCTCGTGGGCGCCCGCAACGCAGGCGAATCGGAAGGAGCACGTGTGCGACTGACCCTCCGGCCGGCGGCCGGAGTTAGCGCATCAGAAGTGGAATTTCTTTTTTAGGTCGTCGAGGCCTTGTTTTGCGGCGTCTTCGAGTTTTGATTTTTGGCTGTTAGTGGCGTTGTTTTTGGCTTGGTCGATTTGGCCTTTGTACTTGTCGAGCTCGGCCTGTTTGTCTTTTAGGACGCCGTCGATCTGTGCCTTTGCCTTGTTAAATTCGGCTTCAAGTTTAGCTTTTTGCTCGTTCACTTGCGCGTTGACGAGGGCTTGTACGCGAGCTTTTGCTTCGTCGACTTTGGCTTTCAATTGTTTGTCGAAAGCGGTCGCCAAGTCTTGGCCGAGGCTTGAGTTTATATCGAAATTTAAATCAGACCATGGGCCGCGAACGGCAGCGTTCAGTGTGACTTTTGGAATCTCAGAAAGTGCGCCGTTCAGCAAATCGTTTAGCGCTGGCGACTTTGCCGAAGCAACTAAGAAGCCCGTTGATTTGCGCGCGGCCATCGACGTCTGGTCTCCAAGCAAATCGTTCGCGCTCTTGATGTCAGAGAGCTTGGTGACAGGCGTCGGGTTGGTCGCGAGAGGTTCGGGCGCTGGCTGAAGTTTTGGATCAGTCGGGATGTCGCCTGCTCTTGCACGCGAGAAGAGACTGTTGGCTGCGATATTGACGTCTTGGCCTTTTAGTTCTGCGAGAAAGGCTGCTCCGACGCTCGCCTTGTCGAACCCGAGTGTGACATCAGGGGAATCGACGAGTTTTTGTCCGACCATCGGGAAGCTTGCGACTTTTAAATCGAGGCTATCGAGCGCTTCTTCGGTGCGGTGATCGAACGTAAATTTGCCTTCGACGCCGTGAAAGTCTTGTTTCGGAAAATCACCCTTGAAAGTCGCGACAGTTGGCAAACCAAGTGTCGGTTGATCGCTGGTAGCATTCATTAATGTTCCAACGAGATCGCCAGAATAGTCGGCGCCCGCCGTTGTCTTCGAACTGAGCTGGGCTTTTTTAAGCCAAAAGAGAGGGTAGGCGTGCGGTTTGCCGAACGCGTAGTTGCGGCCTTTCTCGCGTTCGTGAGGCTTTGGCGGCGCGTTTTCGGCCTTCTCTGCAGCCGTCTTTTTTGCCGGCATATATTCGCGGGCTTTGGCCATGTAGAACTCGGCCTGTTTTACTTTCGTGAGGAAAAGCGGCCCGAACACTTGGCGCGAAAGCGTTTTCACATCGAGCTGCGGAAGTTTCAGACGTGACTCGAGATCCTTCACGTCTTGCTTCACCAATCCGTCGAGGTCTTTCAGCGTGCTTTTGTAGGTATTTGTATCGGTGCCTAACGCGCGGCCCGTGTCTTGAATCAGATTGATTTTACTTTGAGTGTCTTTGTAAATCGCATCGAGAGCCTGAAGGGACGTTGCGACTTGTTGCGGATTCTCAAAACGGTCGAGCTGAACGCTCTTGATTCGCTTTTGTAAATCGTCGAGCTCTTGCTTTTGCGGGAGTTTGGCGAGGCGGTCTTTCCACTCTTGCTGTTTTTTATCGAGTTCAGCCTGGAGCTCTTTTACTTTCGCTGCCGATTTTAAGTTTCCTTCAATGGATTTGAGCTGGTCTTGCGGGTTTGTTCCACCAAGGACCGAGGCGGCATCGCCGATGGCGTTTCCGGAAAACTCTTGCTGCGCTTTCGCGAGCGCGTTCTCGCGGACTTTGTCGAACGCTGATTTGCTGCTCGGCGGATCGGGCGGCAAGACGTAGCCAGGCTTAGCGCGCGGGGCGCCGATTGCGATGTCGAGGATCGAAGCGTCTTCGATGGCGATTTTGCCGCGGAGGAGCGCATCCCACAAAACGTTCCAGCGCATTTCGCCGATTTGGATTTTGTTTTTCGAGGGAGTTTCACCATCGGTGATTTCGATTTTGTAGATGTTGAGCGACGCGTCCCAGAAGCTTGTGCGAACTTTTGCGACGTCGACTTCGGCGCCGTTGGCGTGCGTGCCGAAATATTCAAGAGCGTGCCGGAGGTGCGTGTCGAAGAAGAAAAAGAAGTAAGCCCACGTGATCAGCACGATGATGAAAAACGGCACGACCGCTTCCGTGCGGATCGGGCCTTTTGTTTTGTTAGTTGTCATGGTGACTCCTGATCATTTCAATTGGCCGTGGATGGATTCGTACTTCGCGTACCAGTCGTAGAAGGCCGTCGCCTTCCAGGCTTTCCAGAGTTTGGTTTCTTGAATGCGCGCAAGAACAGTCACCCGATATTTAATGATCAACGCTTTAGCCGCGAAGTACGTCGGGAGGGCTAAGACGATCGAGATGACGCCTGCTCCCATCGTAATTGAATTATAGAAGCGGGTGAACGGAACGATCGGCATGTTGTAGAGCTCGGTGAAGAGAGGGCGAAGACCGTCGGTTTCGAGGACGGCGGCGCCGACAAAATGAAAGGCGGGGTCGAGCATCCAGGCGATGAACTTGAAAAGTGCTGCGGCCAATAAGGCTGCGCCGATCTGAATCCGAAAGAAGAAGAGAATCAGAAAAACTAAGACTGTCTGCAGTGAAAACGCCGGTGCGAAGCCCAAGATGAGCCCGCATGCGACTCCCGCCGCGATTTGAACGTGGCCAGTGTCCGAATTGAGGAGTTTTAGCAGCGAGTAGATCTGTTTCAGTAAAAATGTCATGGGCAAACGCTAGCGGGCTTTTGAGCGCGAGACACGCGATTTCGCGGTAACCGTACGGTATCAGTCTTAGTCACGGTCACGGCCGGTAAAGGCGGCATAACGATAACCGCAATCAAGTCATATTCGTAACTTCAGTCGACAATCGCGCCGTACCAAAACGTGAGCCGCCCCTCATTGAAAAACGTGATTTCCGGGCGATGTCTCAGTAGGATCGGCTCCTAAAGAAAGAGCACCATAATGCGAATGGGCGAAGCCGAAGGCACAGCGAACAAATGATTAGATTTGATTTTATTAAGGCTAAAATGCGGACTGGCCGGCTTGATACGGCTGCTCTCTCGGGCATTAAGGCGATCGTCATGGACGTTGACGGTATCTTGACCGACTGCAAGATCTGGATGGATGCGAGTGGCGAATGGCGCCGCGCGTTCTCGGTGCGCGACGGGATCGGGATTAAGCGAGTCGTTCGCGCGGGCTATCCGGTCGGCTGGATCACCGGTTCAAAGTCGCAAGACATCCAAGCGCGCGCAAAAATGCTGGGCGTCGGTTTTTTGTCGGACGGGCAAGAGGATAAACAATCGGCATTTGCCGATTTTTGTGCTCGCCATGGTTGCGAGCCCCGCGAAGTGGCGTACATCGGCGACGATCTTCCGGACGTCGCGCTACTTGAGCAGGCAGGATTTTCGGCCACTGTCCCTTCGGCAGTCCCTGAAGTTTTAAACGCGGTTGATTTTGTAACGACGTATGAGGGCGGCCTCGGCGCTGCCCGCGAGCTGTGCGATTTGATTTTTAAATTTGGATCTTATTCGGCGGGCGCGTCTCCACAGGAGAAAAAGTAGCGATGAAAACTCTAGAAGCTGTTTCGAAACCGGTCTCCATGACTGTCGGTGGTCAAACGATCACTTGGGGTGACGCGAAGAATTGGGTTTTATTTGCTGGCCCGGATATCATTGAAGATGAAGGCATGGTGCTTGAGACAGGTCGCGAAATTCAGCGCATTACGCGTGAACTCGGGATTCCGTGGATTTTGAAATGTTCGTTCGATAAGGCGAATCGCCAGAGCGGCGGCAGTTTTCGCGGACCGGGAGTGAAAGCCGCGCTCGATCAGCTGGGTCGAATTAAATCTAAACTTGGTTGTGCTTTGCTCACCGACGTTCACGAGACAGAACAAGTTGAACGCGTAGCGGAAGTCGCAGACGTCATGCAAATTCCGGCGTTCTTGTCGCGCCAGACGGATCTCGTTGTGGCGACCGCTAAAACGGGACGCGTGATGCACATTAAGAAGGGCCAGTTCCTGGCCCCTTGGGATATGGGTGCGATTGTAAAAAAAGCGCGCGATGCGGGTAACGATAAAGTTTTACTCTGTGAGCGCGGAACGACTTTCGGTTATAATCGACTGGTCAACGACTTTACTGGCCTTCCGTTGATGCGACGTTTGGGTTGCCCCGTGATCATGGACGCGACTCATTCGACGCAGCTGCCGGGTGCCACCGGAACTTCGAGTGGTGGGCAAGGCGAAATGGTTCCGGGTCTGGCGCGAGCGGCGATGGCGATGGGTGTGGATGGGATTTTCATGGAAGTTCATCCGAATCCCGCCGAAGCCCTCTGTGATGGTCCGACGTCGTTGACGTTGTCGGGACTTCAGCCTTTATTGAAACATCTGAATGTGATTTGGAAGTCGCACTTCCAGGAGTATAAGTAATGAGTGAGCACTTGTTGCCAACGAGAGTAGCCGAAGGCGGAGCAAACAACAGATGAATCAAGTTCCTTATTTAGATTTGAAACCTCAGTACAGAGCGCTTGAGGGCGTTATTAATGAGCGCATCCAAACTGTTTTGAATCACGGCCAATTTATTCTCGGGCCTGAAGTCATTGAGTGTGAAAAGGCGCTCGCGGCGTTCATCGGGACAAAGCACTGCCTGACTGTTTCAAACGGAACAGACGCTCTGCAAGTCGCCTTGCTGGCGCTCGATATCGGTCCGGGCGATGAAGTCATCACGACTCCGTTCTCATTCTTCTCGACGGCAGAAGTCATCACGATGGCTGGAGCTACGCCAGTGTTCGTTGACGTCGAAGGTGTCGGTTACAACCTTGATGCCTCAAAAATTGAAGCTGCGATCACGCCGAAGACCAAAGCGATTATGCCTGTTTCGATCTTTGGTCAAACCGCAGACTTCGACGCGATCAACGCGATTGCTGTGAAACACAAGCTTCCGGTCATTGAAGATGCCGCGCAAAGTTTTGGTGCTCGTTACAAAGATAAAAAAAGCTGCGGTTTGACGCTGATCGGATCAACGTCGTTCTTTCCGGCAAAGCCGCTCGGCTGCTACGGCGACGGCGGAGCGGTGTTTACTAACGACACCGAGCTTTGCAAAAAAATGGAAATGATTCGCGTGCACGGGCAGGCGTCTCGCTACAACCACGTGATGATGGGTATCAACGGGCGTCTCGACACTCTCCAGTGCGCTATCTTGATCGAAAAACTCAAGCGCTACGAATGGGAAGTCGAACAACGCAACCGGATTGCGTCTGCTTACAACGAGGCGTTCTCAATGTTTGGAACGAAGTGCGTAATTCCGCGGATGTTATCGGCTGATCACGGTTCGGTGTGGGCGCAGTACACTTTGCTAGTTGAGAATCGCGACGCGTTTGCCGCGGCTCTGAAGGCGAAGGGTGTACCGACGTCGATCCATTATCCGTCGTTGCTTCCGCACCAGCCGGTTTACAAAGAGCTCGGTTTCAAGGGCTCGTGGCCGGTAGCTGAGCGCATTGCCGCGCAATGTATCTCGCTGCCGATGTGGCCTGACATGAATGACGAACAAGTGAAGCAAGTCGCGCAAGTCGTTCGCGAAGTGGTTG
>JAYTHQ010000429.1:0-2278 GCA_043732445.1 Bdellovibrionales bacterium
ATATCGACTTTCACGTGACCGCCTTTTTCGAGGCGACCAAACAAGATTTCATCGACGAGCGGCTTCTTGACATGTTCATCGATCGTGCGCGCGAGCGGCCGAGCGCCGTACTGCGGGTCGAAGCCTTTTTTCAAAAGCCACTTGAGCGCGTCTTCGGAGGCTGAGATTTCGATCTTTCGCTTACCGAGCTGCTTTTCAAGCTCGCCGACGAATTTGCGAACGACCGCGAGCATCGTATCTTCAGGCAGTTTGTCGAAGTGAACGACCGAATCCAGGCGATTTAAAAACTCTGGCGTAAACGCACGCTTGATCGCTTCCATGGATTTGTCAGAAGCGCCACCCGGGTGAATCCCGACTGAGCCTTTGGCCGCGTCGGCAGCGCCCGCGTTGGTTGTCATGATTAAAATCACGTTACGGAAGTCAGCGGTTTTGCCGTGCGAATCGGTCAACGTGCCGTTGTCCATGACCTGAAGCAAGATGTTGTAGATATCCGGGTGCGCTTTTTCCATCTCATCGAGCAGGAGAACCGCGTAAGGATTTTTTGTGACTGCTTCGGTTAACAAACCGCCCTCTTCGTAACCGACGTAGCCCGGAGGTGCGCCGACTAAACGAGAGACCGCATGTTTTTCCATATACTCTGACATATCGAAGCGAATGAACGAGTTGCCAAGAAAGTGTGCGAGCTGTTTTGCAACTTCGGTTTTGCCGACGCCGGTTGGGCCTGCGAATAGGTACGAGCCAATCGGCTTATTTTCGCGCGCAAGTCCGGTCCGAGAAAATTTAATTGCCGTCGAGACCGCTTCGATCGCTTTATCTTGCCCGAAGACGACCGACTTTAAATTCTTCTCAAGATCGCGAAGCTGGGTTTTGTCTTGCGTGTTGACCGACTGCGCAGGTACTTGCGCCATCGATGACACGACTTTCTCGACGTCGGTGACTTTGATTTTACGAATTTCGTTATCTTTGGCTTGAATGCGAACGCGCGCACCCACTTCGTCAAGAACGTCGATGGCCTTATCTGGTAAATGACGACCTTGAATGTAGCGTGCCGAAAGCTCGACTGCCGCCTTGATCGAGGGTTGCGAATACTCGACGTTATGATGTTCGGCGTACTTTGGTGCAAGGCCTTGCAGGATCTTAATCGCGTCTTCGACCGACGGTTCTTTCACGTCGATTTTTTGGAATCGGCGCGAGAGGGCGCGGTCTTTCTCGAAGTGCTGGCGATATTCTTTGTAAGTTGTGGAGCCGATACAGCTTAAGCCGCCATTGGCGAGTGAGGGCTTCAGTAAATTCGAAGCATCCATGGAGCCGCCGCTGGTTGCGCCGGCACCGACAAGCGTATGAATCTCGTCGATGAACAAGACGCCGTGCTTTTCGGCGTCGAGGGCTTTCACGACAGCTTTCAAGCGCTCTTCGAAATCGCCGCGAAATTTTGTGCCGGCGAGTAGCGCTCCCATATCGAGCGAATAGATGACCGCATCTTTGATCTGCATCGGGACTTTGCCTTCGACGATTCGCGCGGCCAGACCATCGGCGATCGCGGTTTTACCGACGCCGGGTTCACCGATGAGCAGTGGATTGTTCTTGGTGCGGCGGCAAAGAACTTGAATTGCGCGCTCTAACACGTCTTCGCGCCCGATGAGCGGGTCCATTTTGCCTTGGCGCGCGCGCTCATTGAGATTTACGCAGTAAGCTTTCAGCGGCGATTGCTTACCTTGCTTCGATGAGTCTTTTGGTAGGCCATCGATTTCGATATCTTCTTTGTCGGGCGTTTCTTCGGCCGGAACGGCCCCGCCTTTACTCACCCCGTGCGAGAGATAATTGATAATGTCGAATTGTGTAACGCCCTGGGCTTCCATGAAGTAAACCGCGTGCGAATCTTTTTCGTTGAAGATCGCAACGAGGACATTACCTGTCGTCACGAGATCTTTACCGGCACTTTGCACTTGAATGACCGCGCGCTGGAGCAGGCGGTGGCACGCGAGGGTAAATTCTGGTTTCCAGCTATCGAACTCGGAGCTTGAATCGAGAGTCGTATCGGTTGCGCCGTCGCCCTGGGCTTTTTGTAAGCGAACGCGCGGGCAGTGCTGATCTAAAAACGTCTCGAGTTCTTTTTGCAGCTCGCCGACGTTGCAGTCGCAGGCTTTTAAAATATCGACGACTTCGGTGTCTTTAGTCAGCGTGAGCAAGATGTGTTCAAGGCTCACGAATTCGTGGCGGTGCTCTTTTGCGAACGTCGCGGCCATGTTTAAGTGCTTTTCTAAGTTTGAACTGAGCA
>JAYTHQ010000430.1:0-7762 GCA_043732445.1 Bdellovibrionales bacterium
GTCAACAGCGAGACTGCAATTGTCATCACGAAACACGCCGACCACGAAACAATCGCGATCGTAAACGCTTGGCCCATCGTTGATTGAAACTTGACGAGCGGAGCGTTGCCACCCAGGAGCCAGCCGCCTTGGCCTTCTGCGAGTGTCAGACCATGAAAGAGGCTTGCCGCGATGGTGCCGGTTAAGAGGCCAAAGAAAGCGCCGTGACCCGTGGTGCGCTTCCAGAACATGCCTAAAAGAAATGTTGCGAACAAAGGTGCGTTGATGAACCCGAACACGAGTTGCAAAAGATCCATGATGTTATTGAAGCGAGTTGCTAGATAAGCCGTCGCGACCGAAATCAGAATCCCGACGATGTTCGCGAAGCGCGCAACACGGAGATAGTGGGCATCGTCGGCACTTTTGCGAATGTAGGCTTGGTAAATATCGTAAGTCCAGACCGAGTTAAATGCCGTTACGTTACCGGCCATGCCCGACATGAACGACGCAAATAAGGCCGTGAGGCCAACGCCAAGAAGCCCTGAAGGGTAAAACGAAGTCAGCATCGTCGGGAGTGTCATATCGAAATTCATGCGGCCATCAGGTTTTAACGGGATCGTGAAACCGGTGCCCATGTGCGTGAGCGCCAGCGCGATCAGTCCCGGAAGAATGACGACAAACGGGAGAAACATTTTTGGAAACGCGGCCACGATCGGCGTTCGCTGAGCGTCGTTCATGTTGCGAGCAACCATGGCTCTTTGAACAACTAGAAAGTCCGTGCACCAATAACCGAACGAGAGAACAAAACCGAGGCCCAAAACGATTTGCCAAATGTTGGCGCCCATCGCACTTTCGCCGGCGTGAACCAGTGGCGTCCAGCTGTGAAGCATGGCTGCTGGGAGATGCGCCACAAGTCCTTCATAACCACCGACGCGGTGAAGGCCGATGAACACGAGCGGAATGATGCCAAAGACGATTAAGAAAAACTGCAACACCTCGTTGTAAATCGCGCTCGTGAGGCCGCCAGTATAAGTGTACACCGCGACGATGCCGGCCGCGACCAAGATCGAAAGTGTAAAATTCCAGCCCAATAAAATCTCAAGAAGAAGGGCAAGGCCATAAAGCGAGATGCCCGAGGAGAAAACGGTCATGATCGCAAAAGTGACGGCGTTTAAGCCACGCGTTTTTTCATCAAAGCGTAAGCTGAGATATTCAGGCACTGAGCGGGCGCGAGAGCCGTAATAAAATGGCATCATGAAGAGACCCAAGAAGATCATCGCCGGGATCGCGCCAATCCAGTAAAAGTGCGACGTCATAATTCCATACTTGGCGCCGCTCGCGGCCATACCGATGACTTCCTGTGCGCCTAAATTGGCCGAGATGAAGGCAATACTGGTGATCCAGAGCGGAAGGTTTCGGTTGTGGAGAAAGTCGGCCGCATTCTTGACGTTTCGCTTTAGCAAAAGGCCGATCGTAATGACGAACGCGAAGTAAATAAAAATGATCGCGTAATCAAGTGCGCTGGCGTGCATAGATGTTTCCTCTCTTCCCAGAGGTACACGGCACGAGCGCAGATGGGTAACGTTTTGTTAATTCTCGTCGTCGAGCGAAAGTGCTCCTGCAAGGCGATTTTGCCGAGATGACCACAAGCAGGCGCTGGCCGCGACTCAAAAAGAGGGTCAACCTTTTCGTTAGGTCGTTTGTTCACCTTGAGGATTTGTCTTAGGAATTCTGGCGAGCGCTCGCAAAGTCGCTTGGCGGCCATCCTCGATCAGTTGTTGCCGATCGGCCTGGTGAAAAAAGCCTGAGAAGGGACTGCTTTTGGACACCTGCTCGGGTCTGATCTCGGTAATCTCGACCTTCCGGATATCGAGCGCGTCCTTCACAGCGTCAACTTGCTCGTCTGTCAGGATGCCCTTTGCCAAAAGGTCTTCGAGTGCCTGTGCATCACGGTTGACCGTTTGGCCTTCTTTGAGATCCCGGAACAGACGCTCGTTAATCAGAATTTGGATCAAATGATTCAGGAGAGAAAATCCCGTCTTCCATTCGCTCGGCGGCATCAGCGCGGGAAACGGCACGGGCATCATCACGCGATTCACGTCGGATTCCTCGAGCGCGTATTTGATCGGCGCATTATTCACCGCGCCGCCATCGACGCAAGGCCCGAGCTCAGGAATCACAACAGGCTCAAAAAGACCCGGAAAAGCGCAGGCCGCCGAAACAGCATTGAAAATGCGATCAAGCCCTTCTTGAGTATCGAAGTCGTCGTCGGCGAATTTCAGAATCGTCTCGTAGGTCGTGGCAGGATTTTTACCGATGTTGCTCAGGACGCCATTAAGTGGTGTCACGATCACGCGAAATTCGACGGGATTTTTGACGGCCGCCGTGCAGGGCTTTACCATGTCGGTCATCAAAGTCATCAGGCCCTGACGGCTCGAGAGCCCGCGGCCGCGAAGTAAACCCCAAAGATTCAAATTTAGCGAATTCTCCCAGCTTCCGTTCTTAATCCAGGACTTTGCAAGTTTCTCTGCCATCTCGCGCTCGCACCCGCCGCGAATTCCGGCTGCGTAGGCGAGCCCGTTTAAAGCTCCCGAGCTCGTTGCGACGATTCGGTCGATTTTGATATCGCTGCTAGCGAGAACTTCGATCACGCCAGCCTCGTAGGCGCCACGCGCGACGGCCCCTGGTAGAACGAGCGCAAAATGCGAGACGGGTGAAGCAGGCATCTGTGTCCTTATGAAAATAGCCAACGCAAGATTTTTGCCTTTGCATCGGTATACGGTGCGTACCTTACCGGAACATCAAATTTCGTTGTTTTATGGAGAACGCCTTTTGCGTGCGTAAACGTGTCGAAGCTAAATTTGCCGTGGTAGTGCCCCATGCCGCTCGCACCGACACCGCCGAAGGGCAACCCTGGTTGCGGCATGTGCATGACGACATCATTCACGACAAAGCTCCCCGAGCTGGTGCCGTTTAAAAAATCTTTCTTTAGCGAACTATCCCTCGTGAAAACATAGAGTGCTAAGGGCTTAGGGCGCGAATTCACAAATGCCATCATCGATTCGGCGTCAGGCATTTCAAGAATTGGTAGAATCGGTCCGAAGATTTCGTTTTTCATAATCTCTGAATCGCCCGACGCCAAAACCACCGTGGGCTCGAAAAAGAGATCGTCGCGATCGGTTTTGCCGCCGATCACAACTTCGGTCGCGGTCGTCAATTTCACGATGCGGTCAAACGCGCGCGTGTTGACGACACGGCAATAGTCAGGACTTTTCTGAACGTCATCGCCGTAGAATTCTTTGATGCACGCTCTGATTTCGGCTATGAGTTGCTGCTTAATTTTTGGGTGCGCAATGACGTAATCAGGCGCAATGCAAGTCTGGCCTGCATTCATAAATTTGCCCCAGGTGAGTCGGCGCGCTGTCACTTTTAAATCAGCGTCGTCCATCACGACCGCAGGCGACTTGCCACCGAGCTCGAGAACGACGGGAGTTAAAAATGGCACAGCTGCCATCATCACCGCTTGAGCGACGGCTGTGCCGCCGGTGAAAAAAATCAGGTCAAATTTCTTCTTTAAGACGATCGTGGCTTCATCTTTTCCGCCTTCGACGACTGCAAACATGTCTGGATCGAGGTACTTCGGAATCAACCGAGCAATGAGCGCCGATGTCTCGGGCGTCATGTCAGGCGGTTTGATCACGCAAGCGTTGCCGCCGATAATAGCGCCGACGAGCGGAGCGATTGTTAACTGAAACGGGTAGTTCCAGGCGCCAATTACGAGCGTCAGTCCATATGGTTCGCGGTAAATAAAGCTGCGGCCCGGCCAGTTGTAGAGCGGAGTTGGCACACGCGTGACTCGCATCCACTTCCGTAGATTTTTCATCGCGTCGTCGATTTCACTGATGACGACTCCCTGCTCGGTCGCCTGACACTCGAATTTCCCTTTTCGAAGATCTTTCCAGAGGGCTTCGAAGATCTGATCTTCATTTTCCTCGATCATGGATTTGAGCCGGTGAAGCTGCCACATCCGCCAATCGTAATCGCGCTCTTTCGTTTTTAGGCCGCTCTGGAGTCGCGCGTACATAACATCGAGACTTTTTTGAAACTCCAATAGCGGAGGCGTCGTCGCGACGGTTTCTGGCGATTTTAAATTCGGTGCGCCATCCGATAAGTTCGTCGTCACGGTTGAACCTCGATCTTGCCGCTCATTGTTTGACCGTGAACGGAGCAGTGGTAAACGAACGTACCGACTTTTCTGAATTCAATTTTTTTCGACGTTTTCTTTGGTGCGATGAGTCCGGTATCGAACTTCGCAGCGGGCGCCGCATGCTCGTCAGTCGTTGCCGAGTGCTCCGTCAATGAAATATTTTTCCATTCAACCGAATCACCGACTTTGATCTGAATCAATTTTGGATCATAACTCAGGCTTTTTATGCTCACGGTGTGTCCGGCCGCAAATACAATTGTCGGCGCGAACAAAAAAACCATCAGAAACTTCAGCATCGTACAAACCCTCCAGGGTGATCGGTTCGCATCAGAAATATTTCATGTACTCGATGAGCGCGTGTTTTTCTTTGTCTGTTAATTTCGAGCCGAACGTGTGGCCACGGTCTTCGATGAAATCAGGGCACGTGTTGAGCTCAAGGAGCTTTTTCTCGACCGCTTCGATGCCGGCTTCACGGCGCGAATCGATCAAGCCCTTTAATTGTCGACGAGGTTTACCAGCCAAGACGCCTTTGATGTAGGCCAAAATCAGAGCGGGCGTGTGCTTGAAGTTAAAGTTCATCACTAAGTTCACTGGCGTGCCGGCCGGGAACTCCAGGACTTTCAAATCCATATCGTCAAACTTGTCCTTCAAGTTTGGTTTCAGACCCGCGAAAATATCTGGTAAGCTGGTGACCGCACTGGTGAGCTTAATCGACTTTATGCCGTCACGCTTTTCTGGCCAGAGCATTTTTTCTGCGGCATCGTTAAACGCTTCCATTCGGCCAGCGACCGATGGATCGCCCGTGTATTTGCCAAGCGCGTTGTTATGTAAGAACGGCGCCGACGTCCAGATGCTGACGAGAGTCGGCGTTCGGTAAAACCCCGCGTGCGCTTTGTAGTGAATGTCGTATTTTCCCGTCAGCGGATTATAAAGCGGACGAGCAGTGCCGTTTTCATCGTGATCCAGAATTTCGATGATGGGTTTACGTTGATCTTTGTAAGTCTGGCTCGACATTTGGCCCCAAGTCCAACCGGCCATCGCGTTAGTGCCCATCGCACGCTGAACGTTGGTGCCGATTTCGATGACCGAGTGGCGATCGTCGTCAGACAGATAGTTGTGCTCAAGAAAATCCTTTTTGAAGACGAGGTCGTGCCATGCTTTTTTCTGCGCGCCCGGCTCGGTCGGATAAGGCTCAGGACGTTTACTTGAGTGGCAAGACGCGCACTCTTGGGCGAAGACGCGTTTGCCTTCGTTCAATGTCACTTCGTCGCTTATCAGATACTTTTTGCCGCCGTCAGCTTGCGCGAGCGGAAACGAATCGTACGACATTAAAAACGTGGCCATGTTTGGCATGCGCCGTTCGGTTTGCATCCAGGGGCTCATCGGATCTTTTCGCTCTTTGCCAATCAGATCGAATTCTTTAGCTGCAAATCCATTCGTAAGGCTGCGCTTCAAATTAAAAATATCGACCGGAAGTGAATCATACCAATCTTTGTGCTGCATGCCCTCGTTGACGTAAACGCGCGTCGACGCCATCACAAGCCCCATCGAATCGGAGCCGTCAGTGAGCACGTGCGGAACTTTGATTGTCGGGTGCTCTTTCGTTCCGCCAAGTGCGCCGCCAATGTTGTCGAGCTCGAGGCCGACGTTCTTGTACATCGACTTAATTAATTCGGCCTGCGCGGGGGTGATGGCCTCGACGTGTGCAACCTGGAGTCGTTCGCGAAGCCGCAAGACTGGATTGATGTTGGTGGGGTTATTAATGAAGTCGTAAGGAAAGCGAGAGGTCTCGCTAGTGCCCGGCTCTTGGGTTGCGAGATAATGAAAGACGATCGAGTTTTCTTTCTGGCCGGTACCAAAGGCGAGACCTTCACGTAAATAATTATTTCCGAGCGACGAGGTTAAGTTTGCCCACGTCGGTTCGGCCGGATCTTTTGGCGGATGTTGAGGATCGAAGCTAATGTGGCAGAAAGCGCACGCCATGCCGATTTTGTAAGGCGGCTGCATGTAAGGGCTGGTGCCCGCGATGTACGCGTCGGCGCTCCAGTTTTTCGGATCAAATTTTGGATTTTTAAAAAGCTGTAGGCCAATCACGCCGCTCGAGTAACCAAACTTATTCGGGTCCCACTGAAGCGAGCCATCTTTCATTCGGTCGATCAGCAAACCAAACTGATCGGGTTTGTCGGCCGCGACCGCATCAGGATCGTTGATCAAACCTAATTTTTTAAATCTCTCGGCACGCGGCAAGATCATCATCAGTCGCAAAAGATCGAGACGTAGGTTCGTGTAGTTGTGGGGCCCGCTCGTCAGCGACGCAAGATCCTCCCAGAAGCCTGGATTGTCGACGCCAACCCACCAATGCCAGGTGTCCATGCCGTCGCCGACTTGCTCTGGCGGAAGGCCCATCTTCTTTGCTTCGGCCATGTGCTTTTTTCGGTACGTGTTGTAGGTCATTTCGCCCGGCGTGACCGCGCGGCCGAACTCGTAATCCCACGAATAAGGTTCGGCGGCTCCGGGTGGAGGCTCGGGTGGCGCTTTCGTTTTTAAGTCCGAAGACGACTCGAGCGAAATCAAAGAAACGAACATCGCTGCTATGATGAGCGCGAGACTGAGGGGCCAGCGAAGAGTTGATTTAAAGATCATTTTGAAAATCTACGGTGTCCGAAGGTCCGACGGCAATTGCCTTCGCAAGTCGACACGAGAAGTTCACAGATATGGTCAGGTGCGCCGTATTTTTAATCAACTGTTGAAAGGAGGATCAGTTCTTGTTTAGCCTCTTCATATTACCAGGAGGCTTCGCGTGACTCTTCGCACTTTGACAGCGGCTGCTCTTTTGACCGTCGCTCTTTTAAGTTTTGCCCAAGCCAGTCAGGCGGGCACATGGACCTGCAATACGGGCCTGAACGGAACACAAGTTTACAACGTCGTGATGACCGGCGATGAGTCGGGTCACCAAATCGGAGCGACGGCGTCGATCAGCATCGCCGGGGTGCCGGGAGGCCAAATGTCGGTCTTTATGGAAACGCCGCAGGCCGGGGAGCTCACCCGAGTTCTGATCGGCGCCAATGATCCGCGCTCGAAGTGCGAGGTATGGATCATGGACCAAGAGACAGCACCAGGGACCCATAAGGCGTTCTCGAAACTTTCGAATTTTCCGATCAAACAAAACTTAGAAGGTGACTGCGTCTTTACACCCTGACGTACGGACTTAAAGTAAAACTTTAAAAGCTTCCGACTTTGTCGCGGAAATATTGATCAAGACCCAAGAGAATTGGGTGAAAACCCATTGCTAACATTTCGTCATAGGCTTGGCCCGCTTTCCAGCCTTCCATGAAGACGCGCTCAAGGCCAATAACGAGGCCCGTTCGATCCTCGCCGTGGTAGCAGTGCACCAAGACAGGTCCTGGTGAAAGCTGCAGGAGCTGCATGATCTCTTTTATCTTGTCGTCTTCAGGCTGAAAGAAAGCATTCGTGGGATACGAGTAAAATTTAAAACCCAGCTTTTTAGCAAATGCGGCTTCGATGGGGATCTGATCAAAGCTGTCTTCAAGGTCGATGATCACGCGAACACCACGC
>JAYTHQ010000431.1:0-7694 GCA_043732445.1 Bdellovibrionales bacterium
ATGAATGCTCCACGAATTCTCGTTGCTGGCGCTAGCGGATACATCGGGCAGGCGCTGATCCCCCAGCTGTTAAAGCGCTTTCCTGAAGCCAGCATCACCGCGCTCTCCAGATCTAATCAGGACTCCGATGACGCCCGCGTGACATGGCGAGCCTGCGACCTGTTCTCGCTCAAGTCTCTCGAAGCCGCGATGCCCGAAAGTCTTGATTTGGCGTTTTATCTCGTTCATTCAATGGGGCCGACCGCGCAGATGGATCAGGGCTCTTTTGCCGATTACGATCTGATCCTCGCCGACAATTTTGCACGCATCCTAAAGAAAACGGGCGTAAAGCAGCTGATTTATTTAGGCGGGCTCATTCCGAATACGACTCATCTCTCGCTCCATCTGCAGAGCCGCCTCGAGGTCGAAGAAACATTTTCCGAAGCCCAATTGCCAGTTACAACTTTTAGAGCCGGCCTCATTATTGGCGATGCAGGCTCCTCATTCCAAATTTTATCGAAACTCGTCAGTCGGCTCCCGGTGATGCTTTGCCCGAAGTGGACTCAGACTCTGACGACGCCAGTTGATTTACAAACTGTCATCGCGTCGCTCATTGATGTTTCGCTGAACGACGAAACTGTCGGCCAGGTCTTCGACCTAGCGGGTTGCGAACCGCTCACCTACGTCCAAATGATGCGCGATACGGCTCAGCGTATGGGTAAGACGCGACTTTTTTTCGCTGTCCCTTTTTTCACCCCGACGTTGTCGCGGCTTTGGGTCAGTCTCATTACCGGCTCATCGCGGAGTCTTGTTTATCCGTTGGTCGCGTCGCTCGAGCATCCGATGGTGGCGCGGCACGATCATCTGTTTCGGCCGCCCGCGCCGGGGCGAACTTATTTGTCGCTCTTGAGCAACCTCACTCTGAAAGTTCAGCCACCTCGAAAAAAAGCTGCATACGAGGCGCGCCGAAAGACGGTGCGCTCGGTTCAGCGGCTCCCTCTACCTCTGGGAAAAGACGCCGAGTGGGTCAAAGATCAATACGTGACCTGGCTTCCGCGATTTCTTGCTCCGCTCATTCAGGTGATCGTCCGTGATAACCGTGTTTCGTTTTCACTCTTCATTTCGAAAGAGGTGATGCTAGATCTCTTTATAAATAGAGAACGTAGCAACCCTGATCGGCAACTGCTCTACATTAAAGGCGGTCAATTGGTTTCGCCCGATGACAAAGGACGTCTCGAGTTTCGAGTTGTTCTGCACCGGAGATTCGTTTTAGCCGCCATTCACGATTTCAGACCCTCGCTACCATGGTTTTTGTATCGCTACACGCAAGCCCTGATTCATCTCTGGGTGATGTCGAGCTTTGCTAAATATTTAAAATCGGCCAGCACGCGCGGTCCTAGGTCGCCTTTACATGGAGGCTGAAAAAGCAGCGGGTGTTTTCTGCGCGTTTGTGTGAAGGACTTGCGAGAAGTGGCGCTCGGCCGGCACTTTTCACTAATTCGCTGTTAAGCCTCGGGCGCGGGGAGTACACCCTCGCCACCACAAGAGGTTCTCAGGTGATTCAGATGATTTCGAAGCGCGCGGTTTTGGCAGGTTTTGTTGGTGTTGTCGTGAGTTCTTTTGCGCAGGCGGCGCCGCCCGCAGCGCTCGCGCAGTTCATCGCAGATCGCTACGACCAGCACGTCACGAGCTTTCAAAGCGACATCGATACCTCGCTGTCTGGTTGCCGTCTCGGGGCCGCGTACGTGACAGGGCGCGATCCGGTGAATCGGGGTCAGCGCACGATCACCTTAAAGCAATATCGCCCAGCCGCACCGGCGCTTGAGTCGAATCGTGCGGTCATCATCATGCCGCCGACGGGCGGCGAGAACGTTCTCGACGACAAGTACGCAAATCAGCTCTGTTCACGCGGACTCCGCGTTGTGATTGTTCAAAGTTTTGAAGTTCTTCCTGACAGCAACATTGATTTAGGAATGTACGACCGCGATGCACTTCGCTCGCTCATCGCCATTCGTCAGACTGTCGATTTTCTAACCGCGACGGGATCTCATTCGATCGGAATTTTAGGAACAAGCCTCGGGGCCCTTCAAGCCAGTCTCGCGACCGCCGTTGACTCTCGTATCTCGACAGCCACCTTTATCGCGGGCGGTTTGGGGCTCGCGGCGATCATCGCGAAATCAAATGAGCCCGCAAACGCTCAGCTGCGCGAGATCCGGTTGCAAAAGTACAATATTAGTCAGGAACAATACGAACAGTCGCTGAACAGGGCGATTCATATTGATGTTGCGCCGTTCTTAGATCCAAGTTTAGCGAAGACCAAAAAAGTTCTCTGCGTGGTCGCGATGAATGACACTTACGTACCGACGCCGACGCAATTCAAACTCTATGATGCCTTCGGTCGCCAAGGTGTGATCACTTTTGAAATGGATCACGTGGCAGCGATAGAACACGCGGCGACGTTCAAATCGCTGGCAATCATCAATTTCTTCATTCAGAAAATGGCGCCGTAAGTGGCAATGATTAACTGAGTAGCTGCGGAATGGCAGCTTCGGCAATGACGCCCGGTTGCCGTTTCGTTTCGCGGCCATTTTTAAAAACAATCGTTGTCGGAATTCCGCGTACGCCGAGCTGCTGGCTTAAACCCGGCTCGGCTTCGGTATTTATTTTCACAAACACCGCCGTTTGCAAATGCTTCGAGGCTGATTCGAATTGCGGAGCATACGCTCGGCAGGGGCCGCACCAGGTGGCCCAAAAATCTGCGATGATGGGCTGATCAGATTTCGCTAGAAGCTTTTTAAAGCCTGCCGCACTCACGTCGCTGACAAGGCCGTGCATCGGTAAAGCGTGACCGCATTTTCCGCAGCTCGGGGTTCGCTCGAGGGCTTTTTGGCTATCAACTTTATTTAATGATTCGCATTTCGAACAGACTGAAAACGTATGGGCCATAAAGCCTCCCGGCCCCATTTTCATCTAACCAGGGCCCAGTTTCAAGAGGATGGCGATAACTCCACGACTCTCGGGAGGCTTTTAAGTGATCGGGGACATGCCGCCGTCGACGTTGATGGCCGTGCCGGTGATAAATGAGCCGGCGTTACTTGCCAAGAAACAGGCGAGGTTGGCGAACTCTTCCGCGCGGCCTACGCGGCCGAGCGGAACTTGCTTTGCGAGATCGGTGAAGACTTGATCGGTTGTCGTGTTTTGCGCTTTTGCTTTTCTGGTCCATTGATCGCTTTCGATTAAGCCCACCAGAAGTGCGTTTACGAGAATGCCGTGCGGCGCGCCCTCATTTGCAAGAACTTTGGTGAGCGCAAGTCCCGCTGCGCGCGTGACCGACGACGGAGCGCTACCGGCTTTTGGGGCCTTCGCGGCGATCGCGAGCGTATTTAAGACGCGGCCCCACTTCCGTTCCTGCATCTGCGGCCACGCGAGGCGCGTGAGTTGGATCGCCGAGAAAAGTTTCAGTTGAAAGTCGGCTTGCCACTCGGCATCGGAGATTTGCGTAAAACTCTTTGCTGCCGAGGCACCGGCATTATTAACGACGATGTCGATGCGCTTTAGCTGCGCCATCGTCTCTGCATAAGCACGCTCGACGTCGGCTGGTTTTGTCATATCGGCGCTGATCGTGAGCACACGTGCGTGCGCGGCTGACGCGTGAACATCGGCGGCCGCATTTTTTAAACTTTGATTGTCGCGTGAAATTAGGGCGAGCGAGGCGCCGTTGAGTGCAAACTCTTTGGCCATCGCAAGCCCGAGACCTTTGCTACCGCCAGTGATGATGGCCACTTTGCCCGTGAGATCGATAACCATCGCGTGTGAGTCCTTACTTACTAATTAATTGAAGAGAGGCTTAATCCAAAGCGTTTGTTCACGCCCAGGACCCACGGACACGACATCGATCGGAGTCGCGAGTTCGTTTCCGATAAACTGAATGTAATCGCGAGCGGCCTGCGGCAGGTCTTGCAGTGAGCGTACTTGGGTCAAGTCCTCGGACCAACCCGTCAGGCTGCGGTAAACAGGTTCGACGCGCGCAAGGTCAGACGTATTGGTTGGCAAATCTTTAATCTCTTGGCCGTCGAGGCGGTACGAAGAGCAAACATCGATTTTTTCGTGACCGCTTAAGATATCGAGTTTCATGAGTGCGATATTGGTGATGCCGTTAACGCGAATTGCGTATTTCAGCGCAACGAGATCAAGCCAACCGCAGCGGCGAGCGCGTCCGGTTGTGGCGCCGAATTCGCCGCCTTCGCGGCGGATGCGCTCGCCGAGCTCGCCGGGAATTTCAGTCGGGAAGGGGCCTGACCCGACGCGAGTCGTATAAGCTTTGGTGATGCCAATAATTTTTTGGGCCGCCGCGGGGCCAACACCGGTGCCGATGAAGGCTGAGCCCGCGATCGTCGATGAGCTTGTCACGTACGGATACGTGCCGTGCAAAATGTCGAGCATCGTGCCTTGCGCACCTTCGAACAAAACTTTCTTGTGATCGCGAAGCGCGCGGTGAACAACGGCTGAGGCGTCTTTTGCGCGGTAGGGCGCTAATTCTTTCGTGAGTTCGAGCATCCGAGCATAAAGCTGGTCGGCGTTGATCGGATCGACTTTGTAATATTCTTTTAAGAGAAAGTTCTTTTCTTGAAGTGCTTCATCGAGTTTTGCCCGGAGTTTCGATTCGTCGAAGAGATCACCAAACAAAATCGCTTTACGAGACGCGCGGTCTTCGTAGGCCGGCCCGATGCCTCGGCCGGTGGTGCCGATCTTTTCTTGGCCAAGGGCTTTCTCGCGGGCTTGATCGAGTGCGCGGTGGTAGCTTAAAAGAACTGTCGCCTGATCCGAAATTTTTAGCTGCTCTGGATTTTGAATGAGTCCGGCTTCTTTCAGCGCGCGGATTTCGGTCACCACTTCTTCGAGATCGAGGACGACGCCGGCAGCGATGACGCAAGTTGTTCTTGAGTGCAGAATGCCTGAAGGAACCAAGTGCAGAACGGTTTTGACACCGTTAACAACTAACGTGTGGCCGGCGTTTGCGCCGCCCTGATAGCGAACGACAAAGTCGGCTTGTGCCGAGAAAACGTCGATCACTTTGCCTTTGCCTTCATCACCCCATTGCGAGCCGACGACGATGATTCCTGGCACTTGAGCTCCTGGTCATTTAACGATTTTTGAGACGGATTAAAATCGCCGATGGATCTGTTCAAGGCAAGAAAATCAGAGCGAATTTATCGAGGTGAGCCACGGCTGCGAGCCAGGTAGCTCGTCGGCGACGATGCCCCGCTCCGCAAAGGCGATCATTTTCTCGGCGGCTTCGAACGAAGCAGCTCGAAAGGCTTCGTTTGTGGTTGCGCCGATGTGGGGAGTGACCACGACATTCCCGCGCTTCAGGAGCTTCGACTCTTGGGCCAGCGGCTCGCGCTCGAACACATCAAGTCCGCATGCGCCGATCCATCCTTCATCAAGTGCTTCGACTAAAACAGTCTCTGCGATGATGTTGCCGCGGGAGGTATTCACAAACAGACGTCCGTCGTTGCCTTCAATGAGTGCCATCTTCGAAATCATGTGGTGAGTTTCTTTGGTCGCGGGGACATGGCAGCTGATCACGTCAGACAGTTTTAAAAGCTCGTCGAGTCCGACACGCTCGCACTGAAAACGTTTGAACTGATCTTCGTCTTGGTAGGGGTCGTACGCGATTGTTTTGAGTCCAAAGGCTTGCGCGATCGTTGCGACTCTTGAGCCAATGCGCCCAAGCCCGATCACGCCGTAGGTTTTGCCCGAGAGCTGTGTGCCCATCAGTTGTTCGCGGCTCCAGTCGCCAGTTTCAACGGCACGTTGCGCCCACGGCAGTTTTCTAGCGCAGGCGAGGACCAGCCCCCAGGTCAGTTCGGCGGCCGAAGCCGCGTTCGCTTCAGGCGTAAACATCACGACGATCTGTCTCTCGGTGGTTAATGAAAGATCGATGTGGTCGAACCCGCTTGTCGAAGTGACGATGACTTTCAGTTTGGGTGCGCGCGAAAGTAAAGCGCGCGTGATCGGCGTGCGGCTCCGGATGATCAATCCTTCAACAAGCGAGAGATCATCGCTCGCGAGTTCGGGTGAAGTGGCTCGTGAAACCGCAAAACGGGCTTGCGTCGTCAGCCTGACAAAAGCATCGCTGTTGAATCGGTCACTGACCAAAATTTGAAATTTCTGAGTGATGCTGCTCATTGAAGAACAGCCGGCGTCTCTTGCAAGATCCCTTGGGCCGCAGCCAAAGCTTTGGCCAAGGACTCGTCGCTGATAAGGCCTGGTTTCTCGGCGTGAATCGCTTGAACCAAGGCTCGTAGCGTGACGCTTAAGTCGTTATCCGTGATCGCACCCATGTTGCCAATTCTGATAATTTTGCCTTTGAGCTGATCTTGCCCGCCCATGACAATCACGTTTGCGGCCGTCTCCATGTGAGCGCGGACTTTCGCGCTGTCGACCCCATCTGGCATCAAGATCGCGGTGACTGACGGCGACGGGACTTCAGAGAGAATAGTTAGCCCGAGTTCGCGCGCGGCAACGATCGTCGCTTTCGAAAGGGCTTGAATCCGTGCGTGAACCTTGTGAAGACCGCGACTCAAAAAAATCTCAAGCACGCGGTCGAGCGCGCGGAGATGCGTGACCGAAGTTGAAAAAAAAGATTCGCCGCTCGCGTTTGCTTTTTGTTCTGCACGAATATCGAAATAGAATTTTGGAATTTTTGATGTCGCGGTGAGCGCCCACGCTTTTTTCGAGAAACTGATGAACGAAAGCCCGGTCGGCAGCATGAACGCTTTTTGACTCCCGCCAATCATGACGTCAATACCCCATTCATCCATGGGGAGTGGCAGTGCGCCCAGGGCTGTAATTGCGTCGACCATTAAAACTGTTTTCAAATCTTTTGTGAGTTGCGCGAGCTCGCGAACGGGGTGCAGGACGCCGGTGCTCGTCTCACAGGCTTGCGTTAAAACGGCGACCGCATCCGGATTTTTTTTGAGTAGCAAATCGACCTCAGCGACCCGAACGGCTTTGCCCCATTCGACCTCGAGGCGGGTCACGCGGCAGCCGAAAACCTCGGCCATGTCGGCCCACCTTTCGCCAAATTTTCCGCTGACAATAGAGATCACGTGGTCACCCGGCGACAGGCAATTCACGAGTGCCGATTCCATGGCGCCTGAGCCCGTCGACGTGTGGATGAAGGCAGGTTCGTTAGAAACGAAAACTTTTTTGAGGTTGGTGAGCACGCGAGCGAACAGCGCCAGAAACTGAGGCGTGCGGTGATGCTCCATCGGAAGTGCTAAGACAGCGAGCACTTCGGGCGGAAGGGGCACAGGTCCTGGCGTCATGAGCGTCTGTTTCATTGGTTAACTCCGCTTTGGCTTCGCCCTCGATCCTAGGGCGAAACGCTCTTGAAATCCAGGATCATCCTTTATAGGCTCAAGGGCACGTGCCCAAGCCTCAAAAGTCCCACCTATTCTGGCGTTCAGCGAGTTTCGCGCTTCTGATTTTAGCGCCGCTTCTGCTTGTGTCGTGCGCCTACCACATGGGCGATTCCGACCGGCAAATTCCGGGCGGTTACCGAACGGTCGCGATTCCAGTTTTTCAGAACAAGACAATGGAAACGGGAATCGAGACGTACTTCACCAACGCCCTCGTACGTGAGTTTGAACGCGGCCGGATCGGGCGGGTGACTTCTAAATCTGAAGCACAAACGACCCTCGAGGGAT
>JAYTHQ010000432.1:0-2245 GCA_043732445.1 Bdellovibrionales bacterium
GTACCGGTCACGATGTTGTTCAGGCGGCGAGGTGTGATTTCGAAATCTTGATCGACGAGTTCGAGTGTGCCGGCAACACTCGTGTAACCATCGAGCCGTGGCGTGAGCGCGATTTTCTTGTCGACCAGCATGATCGGATGCGAAGGCTTTACGTCAAACGAATTAGTAATTATCCGGTAGCCCTTGCCGCCCAAAATCGGAACTCTGCATGCGAGACGTTTTGCGAGCTCAGTCGACCAAGTCCCCATCGCCAAGACCACCAGGTCGGCGCTGAAATTTCCGCGCGTCGTGTGAACCACGTCGATACGACCGTTCGCTTTGGTAAAATCAAAAACCTCGGTTTTGACTTGGATTCGACCGCCGAGCGATTCGAATTCTTGGGCGAGCGCCTGCACCGTCAAAAGAGGTTCGGCGTGCGCTTCTGACGGAAAGTAGACTCCGCCCTTCAGTCCTGGTTTCAGTGACGGCTCCATCGCCGCGATTTCGTCGCCGCTCATGAAGCGCCCCGGTACGCCTTGTTGTTGCATGAGATCCATTTCGGTCTTTGCACCTCTAAGTCCGTCGTCGGTTCCGCTCACCAAAAACAAACCTTTTTGATCAAATCCAAATGGTTTAGTCGTTTTTGCGGCGAGTTCACGGTAACTATTCAGAGAATATTTTGAGATGTCCGTGAGAACCTTCACGGACTCAAGCATTTTCTTTTCATTCATCGCGAAGAGAAAATGGGTCATCCAGCGAACGAGGAGCCAGCTGGGTTGCGGCTTGATCCGAAGTGGACTGTCTTGGTCAAGAAGCCACCCGATCGATTTCCAGAACATCCCTGGCTGCGGCAGTGGCATTGAAAAACATGGCGTCATCCAACCGGCATTTCCGTAGGAGCAACCGAAACCCGGCTCGTTCTTGTCGATGACCAAAACCTTGCGACCCGCTCTTTGAAGTTCGACCGCCATCGAGAGACCCACAACGCCCGCGCCCAGAATTAAGACGTCGACTTTTTCACTCTTCATTTTGTGTTGCTCCGCCTTTGGCTGCGTTCGTTCGCAGCCAAGTCTTCACTCATCTGTTGCGCCGCTTTGCTGTTGCAAGGCGCCGCATTTCGGGGTTGCCGAAGACGATGACTTAAAACCGTATGGCCTTAGTTGTAACATGGGCCAGAGGGGAGTTTCTAGTGGATTTCAGGGCAGTTTGGCGCTGTGTGAAATCTCTCTGGCTCGCCCGGGCGTTAGCCCGAAGTCTGGTCTTAAAAGCCTCTTGAAAACGAGGCGCCCGGCCCATCTGCGGGAGCAATGAAAGACCCTCCGCCAGAACCTCCGCCACGCTTCGCCAATAAGTTTGACGCGTTCACTTTTTGTTCAAACGTGAACCACTCGGACCGACCCATCCGCTTTCGAGCGTGTCGAGAAAAGCTTTCATCGCGGTGCTGCTCGTTCGTATTGTTGTGGCCACGTCACGTGGTCGCCTAGTTCACGCGCAGCATGCAAAGGGAAATACGGATCGCGAAGAAGCTCACGCGCCATGATGATGGCGTCAGCCTGTTGATTTTGCAAAATTTCTTCAGCTTGCTTTGCCGTCGTGATGAGTCCGACGGCGCCGGTAGCGATCGATGCCATCTTGCGAATCTGTTCCGAGAAGGGAACTTGGTAGCCCGGCGTCGACGGAATTTTTGCCTGCGGAACATTACCGCCGGTCGAACAATCGATGAAATCGACGCCGATTGTTTTGAGTTCTTTCGCAAAAACGACACTTTGCTCAAGGTCCCAGCCGCCCTCGGTCCAGTCGGTCGCGGAGATTCTCACGAAGAGCGGCTGACTGTCTGGCCAGATCTTTCGGACACGCTTTGCGATTTCGAGTGGAAAGCGCATGCGGTTTTCAATCGAGCCACCGTATTCATCAGTCCGCTTGTTTGAAAGCGGTGAAACAAATTCGTGCAAAAGATAGCCGTGCGCCGCATGAATTTCGAGGACTTCGAAACCTGCATTGAGTGCGCGCTGAGCCGCGTGCTCAAATTGTTGAGCGACCATCTCAAGATCTTGCTTCGTCATCTCCTTTGGCGTGTGCCAACCCTCGTCGAACGCGATGGCCGACGGCGCCAGAGTTTGCCAAGCACCAATTTTGAGCGAGCGATTGGCGCCGACCTCCCAGGGCGTACCGCACGAGGCTTTTCGGCCCGCATGCGCCAACTGAATTCCGGTCACAGCATTTTGCGTCTTGATAAATTTGTTGATTCGCGCGAACGCGGTCTCTT
>JAYTHQ010000433.1:0-7674 GCA_043732445.1 Bdellovibrionales bacterium
GCCGAACCGATCATCCCTTCGATGATCTGCCCCTTCTGAAGGAGCGGCTCGGAGGCGAGCTCGCCCGCTTCGCGCATGAGAAGACCAAACTGATTGTAGTTGAGAGTTTCGAAAAATACGCGTTGGTTGTTTTGCAAATTCACTTGAACCGTCAGGCGACCGTTAAAGCGAACCGCCACGCGGTCGCCGTCGCGAACGACATTCGAAGTGGCTTTATCAAGCGCGCTGTCTCGACGAATTTGAATAAACCGGCACGTCGGCAGTTCGACCGCGGTTAAAAATCCGTTATAGACGGCACCCGTGTCGATATTTATTCGGTTCGGCTTCACGTCCGGCTCTTTCACAGGCGTGTGGCCGTGAACGACCCGTTTCTCCCACTTAAAATCCGAAGAAAGAAACGGCTGGCGACTCCAGAGCAGCTCTTGCTCGTCGTCTTTTTGATCAATTGCGCTCAAAGCTTTGAGCGGAACACCCGCATGAACGAAATAAAATTGATCAGTTTCATGCGAAAGCTTCAGTCCATAAAGAAATTTAATATGCGATTCCGGAATTTCAAAGGTGCCTCCGGGCCCTGCGTAGCTTGCGAGGGTGGCACTACCGCCGTTCAAAATAAATAAGCCGGCACCGATTGAATGCGGCGCTTCGAGAAAATCTAAAAACAGGGCCTCGTGATTTCCTTTGAGCGCGATGACGTTACATTTTTTTTTCAGCTGTAAAATGGTGTCGATGACGCCTTTTGAATCGGGACCGCGATCAATATAGTCGCCAAGGAACACAACCGTGTCTTCCGACTTCGGCGCAATCTTCGCAAGGAGGAGCTCGAGCTCCTGGGCACAGCCGTGAATATCGCCAACCGCATAAAGCATTGCCTTTAAGTTTAGAATCAAAGCGAAGCGTGTTACAACGCTTCTGAATATGAATTTATCGGACGACACACCGATTTTGGCCTCAGTCAGTCTGCTGGGATGTGGTTGGGTGGGCGTAGCGCTCGCGCCTGCCCTCATGCAGCGTGGCTTTCACGTGCGCGGATCGACCACGCGCTCAAGCAAACTAAGTGCGCTGTCGTCGATGGGCGTTGAGCCTCTTTTATTTCGGATTGAGCCCGAAACAGAGAGCCCTGAGACCCAAGACTCGTTCAACCTTGACACTCCCGCAGCACGGTTTTTCGAATCAGCGACGCTGGTGGTGAACATTCCACCCGAAACTGCGCTCGGGACCGACTACCACCCAGGCCAGATCGCGGCGATTTTAACCCGAATTTCGCAGTCAGCCTATCCACCGCGCCACATCGTTTATATCAGCTCAACGTCTGTCTACGGTGCCCAGCAAGGTTTGCTCGATGAAACAACCGTCCCTCAGCCCGATGAGGGGAGCGGCCAGATTCTACTGACTGCTGAAGCAATGATCACCGAGTTTGCGCGCGCGTACCGCTTGGCGCTAACGATCGTTCGGTCTGGGGGCCTGGTCGGACCTGGCCGCCACCCGGGGCTTTTCCTAGCAGGGCGAAAAAACGCCGCTAATGGCGATGGACCCGTGAACATGATTCACCAGCTCGATCTCGTCGAGAGTCTAACCTCGCTGATCGCCGACCATGCGCCGGCTGCCGGGCACGTCGAAATTTATAACGCGGTCTCCTCGCAACATCCAACGCGCCGTGAATTTTACGTTCGGGCGGCCCAGGCGATCGGCGTTGAACCACCGACTTTTTCAACCGAAGCCGGGTTGCCCGCGTCGAGCAAAAAAGTGGGTTCAGCAAAACTTCGGGGCCTACCCGGCCTTCAGCTTCGTTTCGATGATTTGTACACCTCACTTGGAATAAAAAGCCCGGAGTCACTCACGTGACGCTCACCGAACGCGGTGAGTTTGTTCTGAAGCGGCTCGAGGAACTTTACCCAGATCCACCGATTCCGCTCGATCATACTGATCCATATACTTTATTGATCGCGGTCTTACTCTCCGCACAGTGCACGGACGTTCGCGTGAATTTGATTACGCCGCTGCTTTTCAAACGCGCAAGAACACCTCGCGAAATGGTGCGGCTCTCCGTTGAGGAGATTCAAGAGATCATTCGCCCTTGCGGGCTTTCGCCTATGAAGTCGAAAGGGATTTTTGGTTTATCGCGTATCTTGCTCGAGAAATACGACGGTCAGGTACCGCAAACTCTCGATCAACTCGAGGAGCTACCCAGTGTTGGGCACAAAACATCGCAAGTCGTGATGGCGCAGGCGTTTGGCGTTCCGTCGTTCCCGGTGGATACGCATATTCACCGCCTCGCATTTCGCTGGGGACTCAGTGACGGCTCATCGGTTGAACGAACCGAACGAGATCTCAAAGAGCTTTTCCCGCGCGATACCTGGAACGATCTTCATCTTCAGATTATTTTTTACGGACGTGAACATTGCACGGCACGTGGTTGTGACGGAAAAGTCTGCGAAATGTGCCGCACTCTTTATCCGAATCGCAAAACCGCGCTCCCCTCGACGCGAAAGCCAGGAAAGAAAGCTCTCGCTAGAAAAGTTTTAAAAAAAATTGCGCCTAAAAAGAACGCCAAGCGATGAGTGACGAGTCGCAAAAACCTCCCGATTCGTCGGAACCAAAACGCCAGCGCCGCTCTCGCTACAAAGGCTCGCACCCCCGAACGTTCGCGCAAAAATACAAAGAAGCGACCGACGAGAAAACCCGCGAGAAGATCATCTCAAAAGGCGGCACGCCCGCGGGCACCCACCGGCCCATCATGGTCCAGGAGATTCTCGATTTTTTAAATCCTCAACCAGGCCAGATCGTGGTCGACTGCACCCTCGGTTACGGCGGCCACAGTACTGAAATTCTAAAACGCCTTCAGGACCCAGCGGGCCTTCATCACGGACGCTTGATTACTTTTGATCGCGACCCGATCGAGTGCGAAAAAACTGAAAAGCGCATCTGCGAAATGGGCTTTGCGCCCGACTCGTTGACCGTGGTTCGAGCGAATTACTCTGAGCTCGAACCGCGCTTAAAAGCGCTCGGATTTTTTGGGCGCGTCGATGGACTCCTCGCAGATCTCGGTCTCTCGAGCATGCAGATCGACGATCCGTCGCGGGGCTTTACCTTTAAACACGAGGGCCCGCTCGATCTAAGAATGGATCCGACAGCTGGCACGTCGGCGGCCGAACTTTTAAAGACCCTGACGCAAGATGAACTGCAACGCCTCCTCGAAGAGAATGCCGATGAACCCCGCGCAAAATGGTGCGCGAAAGCCATTCTCGATCAGCAAAAGCGAAAGCCGATCGAGACGACGACCGATTTCGCGAACGCAATTAAAGCCTGGTTAAAGACGTTGAGTCCGCAGACCCGAGAAAGTGAAGGCGACACGCCCATTCGCCGCGCGATGCAAGCCTTGCGCATCGAAGTGAATCAAGAGTTCGCCAGCCTTGATCGATTGCTCGAAACACTTCCAAAAGTCCTCGCGAGAGGCGGCCGAGCGGCGATTATAAGTTTTCATTCAGGTGAAGATCGCCGAGTGAAAAAATCGTTTCAAAGTTTCTCTCGCGACGGTGTCTACAGTTTTATTTCAGCTGAAGCTCAGCGCCCGTCCATGGGCGAACAACGAGCCAACTCCCGCTCGAAATCGGCAAAACTGCGGCTTGCTGCCCATTAGCGCTAGGCAGTTCGGTTGCGCACCGATTGACGCGGCCGCTGTCTCGTCGTCCTCGTAATTTCAGTTATTTAAGTGAGAACGTCTAGTCTAGTTAGGATGACCTGGTTCCAAACTGGAACTTTCGCCTAGCCAAACAAGTGGAGATTATAACAAGATTTTCTACGTGACGAGTTACTCAGCCTCTCCATGACGGAGAACGGGCTCACCACTTAAGGAAAAGTACATGGATCGCACTTTCACTGCTTCTTTAAAACGCAAGGCTACAACCGCCTTGAGCGTGATCATTTTCGTAGCAGCTGCAGGCGTGGGCGCAAGTCACTTCCTGCCAAAACAGCTCTGCGCTGGATTTCTTCCACCGAACGACATGAAGATCCCGGTCGGCGCAAAAATCCGCGCGAACTTCATGATCAACACGGGTGGAATCACGGAGGCGCAATTCAACGGCGTCATGGACCGCATTGAGCGTCTTTATGGCCCAGTCGTGAAGCAAGCCGGTGGTACTTTGCAGATCAATCGCCTTTGGACGGACGCCACCGTCAACGCAAGTGCTGAACAAATTCAAGGCAAATGGATTCTCAATATGTATGGCGGTCTTGCACGTCATGCCGCGACGACCGAAGAGGGAATGGCACTCGTTGCGTGTCATGAGCTCGGTCACCACCTTGGTGGCGCTCCGAAATTTACGGGCTGGTTCGGCGACGATTGGGCGTCGAACGAAGGCGGCGCGGATTACTTCGCCACGGTAAAATGTCTGCGCAACTACTTTGTCGAAGACGATAACGAAGCGATCTTGGCGAAGGTCACGCTTGATCCACTCATTCAAACTCAGTGCACAGCGCAGTTTTCAAATCACACCGATCAGTTGATCTGTGCGCGGACGAGCTTAGCGAGTCTCTCTGTATCGAATTTGTTTATGGATCTGCGTCACGACAAAGTTGCCCCTAGTTTCGCGACTCCAGACAAAGCAGTTGTGGCCCAAATGGACGACAATCATCCGGCCACTCAGTGCCGCATGGATACATACTTCAACGGTTCGATTTGTCATGTCGATAAAACGGTCGCAAATAGCCCTACGGATTTCCGTCAAGGAACATGTGTTCAAGGCGTTGATCAATTTGGCTGGCGCCCGCTCTGCTGGTTCAAACCAAACTAAGCTTCATTTGAAAAAAGAACTCGATCACTCATGGACGAGTGACGAAAAGAGCGTGGTCTACGGACCGCGCTTTTTTTATGTCTCGCGAAGGGTTTACCGGCACGAATGATGCTCTCTCTACGTCGTCACTGACTCATCACAAGACAGTGCCATCAGGAGTAGCGAATCGTGACGAGAGTTCATTTCCGAATGTTGATTTTATCCGCCCTGACAATTCTTCAGGGTTGCGCCTCTCTACATTTAAAGACCGAGGCTGCCGCTAGCCATATGCACATCATTCGCTTTGCTGACTCAATGGGCGCGGTCTTTGAGGGCGGAGCAGGGGCATCGCCCGACGATATAAAACTTCGCTCCATGCTGGCAGCGTTTGAGCAGTGTCAGATCTCTCATCAGCTCGCGTTCGTGACTGCACCGATCGAATTTTTTCCCGCGGCCGATTACAGTTTTGTTTCTGCCTATGATTTGCAGCACGGCCGCTTTTTAGCCGACTCTGCACCGCCGAACGACCCAGCCTACGTCGCACCTTTTGAATGTATCGACCAAAAGCACGGCTTAGAATCACCGATTCACGAATCGCGGGAGGTCACGACGATGTTGGTTCACAATCTTGCCGGCGATATGCGCGGCGCGATCGTCGCCGTTAAAGTTGAGCCCAACATCACCGGCTTAAAAAATGGCGATCTAATTTTGGCGATCGCTGATCAGCGCGTTGAAACTCGGACCGAGTTGGCGAAAGCCGTCGATTGGCTGCCGCTAGGCCCCACGAAATACTCAGTCATTCGCGCAAATTCGGTGATCAGAGTCGACGGCGAGATCACCGACCGCACGCCCACAACGCTCAAAACCGCAAAAAACTTGTTAACCGAAATTTGCAATCGCTTGCGAAGTACTTCAAAGACCTGCGGCGAAAAAGCCAACATCGCCACAAACCCATAGCCTCCGCTTATAAAAAAATCGAAACCCTAGGGCGGCGCCTGGGACTAGATCTGGTATTTGGCGCGGAGGCGGTCAATGGCCGCCTTTGTCGCGCGAACGACGAGTTTTACGCCGCCGTTATCGTACACCTCTGAGAGCACTTTCATGTGCGAACGAATCTCGCCGATCGGGCTTTTTGTGCCGAAGGGAATGAAGAACTCTTCGTCGACCATTTCGCCCTCGAAAAAGACGATGAACTTCTCGCGCAACCGCTCGAGATCTTGCGGATCGCGAGTCGAGACCAACATCGCATCGGGAAATTCGCGCTCGTATTCGAGCTTCTGGGCGGGCGTGAGCTTATCGGACTTATTAAGAACTAAAAGCGAAGGAACATCGGTGACGCCGACTTCAGTCAAAACGGCTTTCGTCACCTCGAGCTGGGATCTGAAAGAGGCATCTGACGAATCGACAACGTAGAGCAAAAGGGCCGCGTTGTGAGCCTCGTCGAGAGTCGATTTAAAACTTGCGACCAAGTCGTGCGGCAATTTTTTTATGAAACCAACCGTATCGCTAATCAAAATTTGCGGGCGGACTTGCGGATAAATTGGCCGAACCGTGGTGTCTAGAGTAGCGAAGAGTTTATCGGCCACGTAAACTTCGCTGCCCGTCAGCGCGCGCATCATCGATGACTTGCCGGCGTTGGTGTAGCCGACGAGCGCGACCGTCCGGAGCTCTGACCGGCGCGCACGGCGTGTGTCGTGCTCGCTGTCGATGGACGCAAACTCTGTCTTTAATTCTTTGATCCGGTCGCGAATTTTTCGTCGATCAAGTTCAACCGAGGATTCACTCGCGCCACGACTCGAGCCTTGGCGCTCGCCGCCGCCACCCGTTTCTCGAATGCGCGGTGCTTGGTACGTGAGTTTGGCGATCTCAACTTGAAGGCGCGCGGCACGGGTCTTCGCATGCCGAGAGAAAATTTCGATGATCACGCCAGTTCGATCCATCACCGTCACGCCCAATGCGCGCTCAAGATTTCGCATTTGTGAGGGCGTGAGCTCCAGGTCAAAGACAACGATCTCTGGGGCGACTCCACCCAATCCTTCGAGAGCGCCGTCGTCGTCGCCACTTGGGGATGAGTCGGCCAAGACGCCTGGTTCGTCATTTTCTAAATCAGCGCCAACCTCATGGTCGTCGACGTCATCATTATCATGATCCGAATCGTCTCCTGAATCGTCTTCTGAATCGTTTCTGGCTTCTTCTGCTGCTTGTTTGAGGAACGCTTTTTTACGTTTTGGGTTCGCGGAATGGGGGACGGTTGGCCCAGAAGCCACGGCGCCCGGGCCCCCTGTGAGTTTGGCGAGCTGAATGATCTTGCCTTCGCCTAAAACAAAAGCACCACCGGTCCCCTGCCGCTTCTGGGAGGTGCGACCGATCACGTCAAATCCCAGCGTGTGAACAAGGCGCGCCAACTCGTCTAACGACGATTCGTTGTCTTGATCGCTGATTTTGTGGGTCGGAACGCCAACAAGATAGGCAGTCGGTCGCACGTTCTCGTTGGTTTCGTGGAGGCGAGTCATAGTTACTAAGCAGTCTAGCGGCCTTTCAGCAGTTTGTCTTGTTTCGTCGTGGTGTGATAGTCTCGCGGTTTGTGGAAAAACCAACTCTTCAGTCATTAATTTTCTGCCAGCCCGACGCGCGCCACTTTTCGGGCGTCCGTATGGGCGATCATTTCCATCCGCCGGATCAAATCCCTGCGTCGCGTGCCGTTGCGCCCGACGATCTTCCGGGCGAACTTGCCTCAGCTTACCTTCGCATCAGTGATATACCGCTCGCCTTTCAGCGCGAGTCACCCGGCTTAAGCTCACTCCCGAATTACGGTACGGTGAGACCTCACGCCGAGATGGGCTCACGTCTCGAAAAATTCGGGCGCATGTTGCAGTACCGTTTTACCGACGGCACGTGTTTGACC
>JAYTHQ010000434.1:0-2237 GCA_043732445.1 Bdellovibrionales bacterium
GCGAGTGTTCGCCGACAACGCTCTCGCCAACAACTTTCAGGGGCACTTCACACCAAAAAACTGATCCTTTTCCTGGCGTCGAATCAAATCCAACTCGTCCGCCCATGGCTTCGGTTAAATCTTTGCAGATTGAAAGACCGAGACCGGTGCCTTCGTTTTTCGAATTCGGATCGGCGACTTGATTGAAAGGCTGGAACAAAAGTTTGTGGTATTCGTTGGCGATTCCGCGGCCGGTATCTTGGACTTCGAGCCGCACGAGTAGTTTATCGCTGGATTTCTCGATGCAAAGCACCCGGACTGTGACCGCGCCTTCGCTCGTAAACTTAATCGCGTTCGAAATAAAATTGCGCAAGATTTGGCTGATGCGAGAGATATCGCCAACCGTTCGAGCAGGCGTTCCGGGATCGATTGAACTCGTCAACGCTATTTTTTTCGCCCGGGCTTGCACTGAGAATAACTCAACCGTTTGTTCGACCGATTCTTGAAGCGAAAATTCGGAAAACTCGAAGTCGATTCGCCCGGCTTCGATTTTAGCGAAATCAAGAATGTCATTAACGATTTTTAAGAGTGCGTTACCGGAGTTATGAATGATGTCGATGAACCGACGATGCTCGGGCTCCTTCAGCCTTGCACGCAAGAGATCGCTCATGCCGATAATTCCGTTGAGCGGCGTTCGAATTTCGTGACTGACGGTCGCCAAAAACTGAGATTTTAATTTCGATGCGACAAGGGCCGCGTCTTGCGCCGCACGAAGTTCTTGCTCTGAGCGGGTCCGCCGCTGAATCTCATCGCGAGTAAAAAAAGCGAAAAGCAAAACTAACAGCAGCGTCATGGCGGTACCGAGCGCGATCGTTAAGTTTAAAACTGAAGCATACCTGCGAACGAAATTCTGATGGTTGAGCGCTTCGCGCCGAGCGATTCGGTCGATGCCGTCGAAGACGGCGTGAATCCGGTTCATCAGGGCTTCGCCACGATCGGTTTGAATCAGCGCAAGAGCGTCGTCTTCTTTTTCGGCCTGCTGCAAAACGACCGTCAGTTTTAACTCATCGAGCTTTTTATCAAGCAAATCGTCGAGCTCCATCATCGGAGCTTCGTGTTCGGGTAAAAGCGAAACCGAGCGCTTGAGCTGCTCAAGTGCCTTCGGAATTTCGGGGAACGAGGTCATGTACGTCGCGAGATATTCGGATTTTCCGGTCAAAAGGTAACCGCGTTGAGACGACTCGGCGCCTTGAATGAGTTCGTAAAGATTGTGGACGTTACTTTGAACGACATTCGATTGGCGTTCGTAACGAATCGCCTCACGGAGCTGGTAAATGCTCCAGCTCGAAAAAAGTGCCACCGCGATCAGCAGCAAAAGAGCGATCGGCAGCGCAATATTGAGATAGCGGTGCGTCCGGATTAATTCGCGCATCCTGTCAGTAAAAACCATTCAACCCTTCAGCGAGAAGAAGATTTCTCCTTATCGGGTTCGCAGCGCCACCCTTTGCGATGCTTACCATGCCTCTTGGGAGATTATCATGGCGACGTTCACTTCACCACATTCGACAACCGTAAAGCCGCTTCAGGCAACGCGCGTCTTGATTGTCGAAGACGATCGCACGATGGAGGCGCTCTGGCGCTATATCGTCGAGACGGCCGCCCCCGGTGCGGAAGTAGAGTGGGTCACGAGCGGCGAAGCAGCGAGCGTCGAGATGAAAGACGAGTTCGATTTAGTCATCGCTGATATTTTTTTGGGCGGCCAAACGACTGGCCTTGATTTGTGGGCCCAACGGCACAGCGACTCTCAATCGGCTTTTATCTTGATGAGTGTTCTCACGCCCGCTCGTCTGTCGATTCTGGCCCAAGGGTCGGCAAAACCTTTACCGTCTTACTTACAAAAGCCGCTCGATCCGAGTCAGTGTATTGAGACCGTGCGCGCTCTGTTGCGAGCTCAGCAAGTTCGCTGCTAAATTTTTGGGCGCGCAAGTGTGGCTTTTTCTGCGTCGGTCGGGCCGTCGTCATCGGCAAAGCGGGGCTGCAGAACTCCCCCAATCTCGACATCACTTAAAAACATCTTAAGTGGCCTGACCCACACCAGGCCTAGATCGTTTGGGTAAAGCGCTTCATAAAGCGCCATCTCCTCGAGCGTCTCGCTATGCCGAACAATCCCGATCGCCTTGTAAGGCTTGTTCTTGTAGTGCCGATAAAACCCGCCCGCCCGCAATTCTCGATTTGCCATGGAAGATCTGTACCGACCC
>JAYTHQ010000435.1:0-2222 GCA_043732445.1 Bdellovibrionales bacterium
GCCGCCGATTGCTCAAACAACGGAATCACGGGTAATGAGAGCTCACCGAAAACTTTTTTGATAAATTCGGCAGCCGCTTCAATGTGCTTCAGCTCACTCGTCATACTGACGATAAAACCGCGCACGTACCAACGTGGATCATGCACGCTCGATAACTTTTTTAACGCCCGAAGCATCCTGACGATCGCGAGAGATTTTCCGGTTGGATCGCTTTCAAGGACGTCACTCGATTCCCGAAATTCAAGCGGCACCACGAGCGCGGGAAAAATGTGAAAAAGACTTTTCAGTTCGATGAGCCGCGGATGTTGATATCCGTATTGGGCCAGATAGAGTTCCATGAACGACCGCGCAAGCTTCCGAACGCGAACGACCGCTTTCGCGTCCCCCGCCGACAGCGCCTTAAGCTTTAAGAGTTCGTGCTCAAATTCTTTTAACTTTATGAGAGCCGAATGGTCACCGATCCGGTGAAGATCATCGCGCACGCACGCCAGTCCGTGACGACAGAACTCAATAATCTTTTTTCGAGAGCTTGCGAGACTCGCTAAAAACGTAACTTCATCGACCCCAGGGTGACCATCTTTGTCGCCACCCACCCATGTCCGGAGGTAAACCGGCGCGACTTCTCGTGAAATTTTTAGGAGCGTCGACAAAGTCTCATCGCGAAGGAGTGTTGAGTAAATATGATCGGCCTCATCCTGGACCTTTGGCTTCTTTTCGCGAACAATCGACGTATGCCACGCCATCTCGAGGCCATGCGAAAGCCCTTCACGCTCCGCATCTGTCAACACTGTCGATTTTCTTCTAAAGACGGGAATCAAAAGTAAAAGAATTTGGTGAAAAGTCTCGATGTTGGCGGGCGAGCGCGCTTCGGTCGGATGGGCTGTCAAAACATAAACGATCGAATCGGGCCTCTCCTTCGGGAGCATGACCTCGCGCTCAGCGATCCGGTGACTACGATAAGCGTTCTCGCAGGCGTTCATCATTTCAAGCATGAGGGTAAACGATCTTGCGATGGCAAGACGTTGCGGCGCTTTTAGCTGACGCAGCTCTTCAAGTCGCTTCCTTAAAATCGGAATGGCTTGAACGTGTCCCAACGACCGAAGGCTCGCCATTTCTGCACGTAAACTCTCGATTATTTGGAACCCGTCCGCGCCGATTTCACGCTCGATCACGCGCCCGAGAATTTCGACAGATTGATGCACGAGAAGCCGGAGCTCGACTGGTAAATGATCCATCTCCCGAGGTTAAGTGGTGATGACGCTTTAGCCAACTCGAGACGTGTCATTGAAAAATAAGTTTGCGACCGATCGGTTTCAAACTATCATTTTCGTGACGCATGTGAAGGAAACCGCTGATTAAAATGAAAATTGAAACCTAAAGGAAACCTGTGAAATCAATTCGTGATGTCTACATCGTCGGTTCGGCTCGTATCCCGTTTGCCAAAAGCATGACGGCCTACAAACGCATCAGCACACTTGAGATGATGTCCGCGCCACTCTCGGAGTTAAGGGCAAAATTTGGCCTGAGCGACGCCCCTCTTGGCGATGTGGCACTTGGCGCGGTCATGAATAGCTCTTCGGATTGGAATATCGCGCGTGAATGCGTACTCGAGTCGGGCCTTCATCCCTTTACGCCGGCTTACAACGTTCAGCGAGCGTGCGGGACGGGTCTTGAGACGACGTGGCAAATCGCCAATAAGATCGCGCTAGGCGATATCGAAGACGGGATCGGCGGCGGCTTTGACACCAACAGCGTGGCCCCGATCGAAGTTTCAAATTCGATGCGCGATATTTTACTGGCAGCCAACAGCGCGCGCTCCCTCAGTGAACGCCTCAAGATTTTTTCGCGAATCCGACCCGGCGATCTCATTCCGAAAACACCGGCGGTCGTCGAAGCGCGTACGCGCATGTCGATGGGGCAACACTGTGAACTCATGGCAAAAGAATGGAAGATCTCACGCGAATCGCAAGACGAATTAGCGCTCGCTAGCCACATGAATGCGGCGAAAGCTTACGCCAATGGTTTCTACAACGATCTTGTGATGCAATTTCGCGGGCAAAGCCAGGATCTCTTGGTTCGCGGCGATACGTCGCTCGAGAAACTAGCAAAACTAAAACCCGCTTTCGATAAAGTGAACGGAACCCTGACTGCTGGAAATAGCTCACCGCTCACGGATGGTTCGTCGGCGGTTTTACTGGCCTCGACGGACCAAGCGAAAAAAC
>JAYTHQ010000436.1:0-2214 GCA_043732445.1 Bdellovibrionales bacterium
ACGCACTCGGCGATTCCTCAAAGTGTCATGGCCAGAAGCCTTCCAAATGCCGTTCTACGGCGTTCTTTGTCAGGGTCCGACCAGGAATCAATAAGATGCGAGTACTAACTTGCGGGAACGAGAATTGAACAGAAATTAGGTTGGTGATTGAGAGGTGCTGGTTTGCCTCCAGGAATAAAGTTCCAGAGTGGAACCAGTCACCGTGAACTTCGAAAGAAGTTTAGAGATGTAAGGTAATTTAAGTTGAGACGTGAGTTGTGTTCGGTAGAGTTGGTTTACCGGACAGAGTGTTCGATTCAGACTGGAGCCGCCATGATTTCTATTCTCGCCTCGGGTGCAAAGTTAGAAAACACTGCGAAGAATCTCGAGAGCACAGATGTGCGCGCGTCTTTCCGTCAAACTTACCATGAGATCGCCGATCGTCACGTCGTCGAAACCGATGTCATTGAACAACTCCGTGCCAATCTCGCGCAACTCGAAGAGATGCAAGGTCGCATGCATTTCATGATGGCCGAAGTTTCGTATTTATTAAAAAAGACTTAACGCCTGCGAAAATCGAATGCTTGAAACGAAAAAAGCCGCTGGTTCCAGCGGCTTTTTTCGTTTCAAGCGTTCGCTCAAACTTTCTGACTAAAACCTTTTTTAGGAATGATCGCGGTGATCGACCCATCGTCTTTGATCGAAGTCATCACGCGCTTGGCATCGGCCGGGCGGGCCAGCGCAAACTCTTGGCGATAAGATTGATGCGAGCTCGTCTCCGCGCGCGAGCCGCCGTCTTTGAAGTCGTCCTTAAAGGAGCGCGCTCCGCTTAAAATAATTTTGTCATCCTTCACGCGAACTTCGACATTGTCCTTCTCGTAGGCGGGAACTTTGGCCGTTAAAACATAGTGGTCGGGGTTTTCACGGAGGGTCGCCTCGAATGAATTCGGCTTATAAAAGTTATCGAACTGGCGCGAAACCTCGATATCGGTTTCCTTGTCGGCGGCGAATTTTTGTTTACGCTGCTCTCTTAAGTAAATTTCTTTTTGATTATGCAGCGACTCGCGGTTTGTCTTCGCGTCGACGTCGAATTTTTTCTTGAATTGTTCAGTTTGTTTCGCCAGCGTTTCGCTGAGCTTTGAAATGGTTTCTTGCAAGTGCGCTTCATGCTCGGCTCGCGCCTGTTGCTCATCGGTAAAACTCTCGGCCTTTATTTCATTTAGTTCGTCTTTTTCGGTCCGTTGCTCTTCAACCTTCAGGCGATTAAATTTTTCGGTACGCGCGTTGATGTCGAGCGCGCCGTCATGTTCGATGCGCTTAGCTTCGCCGGAATATTGCGCCTGCGTCTTTTCGTTAAAAGAGAGCGCATGGGCGCGGGCCAACTCCATCTTTTGCTGGTCTTCTTGAAGGACGCTCGATAATCGCTCTTGGTCGGCCTTCTGCGCTTTAATGATTTCGTCGTGCGATTTCTGGTGAACCTTTGAGAAATCCGCATTGCCTTCGTCGCGCTCGCGTTTGAGTTTCGTTTCTTCATCTCTACGAAGTTGCGAGACGCGTTGTTCAGCTTGAATCTTTGTTTCTGTGTAGGTGTCTTTGTTACGCTCGTTGATTTCTTGAACTTGTATTTGGTGAGCGCCCTGGATGTCGCGCAATTCGCGATTATTCTCGTCGCTGACTTTGCGGAGCGCAGCGTTTCCGCGGCGTTCGACGTCACGGAGCTGTTCGCCACTTGATGTCTCGGTCTTGGTACGAAGCTCTCGTTGTTTAGCGACGAAATCTTTCAGCTTCTCTTGCGACTGATCAATTGCCTTCGCTTCGCGCGTGCGGTTCGCATCGATGTTACGATCGGTGCGGTCTTTTGAGGCGGTTATTTCTCTTTCCGAGGAATCCAAAGTTTGTGCCGAGCGGCGCTTGAGTGAAGCGTAGTCTTTTGAAATCGAATCGTCTTCGCGGTGAATTTTTGCATCACCTTCGGTGCGAGCCCCTTCAATTCGATCTTCGGTCGAGCGACGAATATGATTGATCGCCGCGTCGCCACTGGTCCGAACTTCGTTTTCTTCTTTCTCTTGATCGGCGCGAAGGCGGGCGAGCTTTTTCTCGTGCTGGCTTTTCAGATCTTCAACCTGACGATCTTGCTCGCGCGCAACGCCATTCACAGAATTTGAAGATGAGTTCGATGAGACGGAGCTATCACCCATAGGGATTAATTTATCACGGGTGAATTCAAGCTTGGAC
>JAYTHQ010000437.1:0-2211 GCA_043732445.1 Bdellovibrionales bacterium
CCGCAAAAAACGTGAAAGCGAGGGTCAATAATTTCATTTTAAATCTCCGTCTGAGCTAGCTCTCGGGCGACGCCGTACCGTAAGCCCCGAGTTGAAACTTCAAGTTGATCAGCGCCGACGGCTTGGCTCGACATCAAAAGAGTCATCGTACCGGCGACGATGACATCGGCTCGCTTCGGCTCCATGCCTGCCAGCGCCTTCCGCTCATCGATGGTCATTTGCGCTAAGCGCGAAAGCCACTTTTCTAAATTTTGGTTCGTGAGTCGGTGGCCCTGAACACGGTCAGATTCGAAAGCGAGGCCTTGATCCATACATGCCAGCGTTGTTGGGGTGCCGGCCACCGCGATCACGCGCTGAACATTAGTCGTTACAAATCGTTCTTTGAGTCCACGAAGCCTTTGCGCGATGTAGTCGTGCATGCTTTTAAGTTCATTTTCGGGAACAGGATGTTTCGTGATGAAAAGCTCAGTCAAACGAACACTTCCGATATCGACACTCTCGCGGCGGCGGATGCCGTTTTGATCGCCAAGAATAAACTCGGTCGAGCCCCCGCCAACATCAATAATAAAAACAGGCTCGACCAATTGATCGACTGTTCCCCTAAAAGTGAGCTCTGCTTCACGCTCGCCGCTCACAATCTCAACCGGGACGTCATATTTTTTTGCGAGCTCAATGAGTTCGTTACCGTTTTCAACATCGCGAGCAGCGCTCGTTGCGCACGCGAGTACCTTGTCGCATTTGTTGTCTTTGATAAGTTTTGAAAACTCAGTGAACGTTTGTTCGGCCCGCGCCAGCGCCGCTGAGTGAAAGCGTCGGCTTTGGTGAACGTCTTGACCAAGCCGCACGATGCGAACTTCGTCTTTGATCACCGTTTCGACGATATCACCATTCGCCGATTTTCTAATGTCGGCAATCAGCAGCAAAAACGTATTCGTACCCAAATCAAGAGCGGCAACTCGCATATGCGTGAACTCCTGTCAGGGTTTCAACTTCTGTTTCAAAAGCGTGGTCATGATGTCAGGGCTGGCTTGACCCTGTGAGGCCTTCATCGCCTGCCCCACAAAAAATCCGAAAATCTTTTCTTTGCCGGACCGATAATCGGCGACCATCGCAGGGTGCGCCGCCATCACGTCTTCGATGATCTTTTCGATTGCGGCCGTGTCCGTAATTTGACTCAGACCCTTTTCTTTTACGATCGCATCAGGATTTTTACTGGTGGCCCACATCTCAGCAAAGACTGTCTTTGCGATTTTGCCCGAAATTGCTCCTTGGTCGATCAGCGCGACCAGGTGGCCCAGCTGCGAAGCAGAAATCGGCGAGGCCGTGATTTCTTTTTTAGATTCGTTTAATTCGCGAATCAGGTCCGTCATGATCCAGTTTGAAGTGGCCTTGACGTTACCGCTGACTTTAGCTGCTTCTTCAAAGTAATCGGCGACTTCAAGTTCTTGCGTGAGGATTTGCGCATCGTATTCAGGAAGCCCCAGTTTTTCGACAAATCGATGCGCGCGTGCGATCGGGAGCTCGGGAAGAGTTTTACCAATTGCCGAAATCATTTCTTCGGTGATTTCAAGCGAGAGTAAATCCGGATCCGGAAAATAACGGTAATCGTGCGCTTCTTCTTTTGAACGCATCGCAAACGTGCGGTTTTTGTCGGGATCATAGAGACGTGTTTCTTGGCGAATCACTTCGCCGGTTTCTTTGCAGTCAGTCTGCCTTTGAATTTCGAACTCAATGGCTTTTTCGATGAAGCGAAACGAGTTGATGTTTTTAATTTCGACTTTGATTCCAAGCTTTTGCTCGCCTTTTTTACGGATGCTGACGTTACAATCGCAACGCAGCGATCCCTCCTCGAGGTTGCCGTCGCAAACTCCAAGGTAACGGACAATTTTTCGCATCGACCGCGCATACTCGGCAGCCTCGGCGGCTGACGTCATGTCAGGGCCCGAAACAATCTCAAGAAGCGGTACGCCAGCGCGGTTCAAATTGATCAGACTATAGTCGCCGTGATGCGTACTCTTACCTGCATCTTCTTCCAGATGCGCGCGCGTGATCGAAACATTTTTCTTTACGCCGTCGACCATGAATTCGAGATGGCCGTGTTCGCAGAGCGGCAAATCAAACTGCGAAATTTGGTAACCTCGCGGCAGATCTGGATAAAAATATTGTTTGCGCGCAAACACGGAGTGCTTCCGGATTTGACAGCCGAGTGCT
>JAYTHQ010000438.1:0-7570 GCA_043732445.1 Bdellovibrionales bacterium
AACTCACTCCATTGTTGATTGCCGAAAACATTCGCGCGACACTTCCAACATGGCGCTCAGAGTGATCAATTGGATTTTCATCGGGTTGCAAATCACGGCGGGTGCTTTGCAGATGCTTGGCACCTTCATCTACACCGATTTTGGTTCGAATCTTTTTGCTTGGTCGCTGTCGGCAGTTCTGACGCCGTTTCTACTAGCGTCGCTCAGCACGCTTCAAATTTTGCAACGACGAAAGCCTGATCAGGCGGTCAGTTACATCGCGTTTTTTGGAAATATCGTCTGGTTGGGGTTCATTCTTCTGTTCGGCAAAACACAAGGAACGCCTTTTGATCCGCGGATTATTTTACACGCGACCGCGGCGCTTGGCTTGGCCGTCTTCAGCCTTCGTTCAATTAAGGCTTAAACGGAACTCGCTCATCAAACATAAAAGGGTATCTCACGTTCGTAACGTCCCTCGCGGTCGACGGCGCAAACTTCCATTTAGAAATTTCACCGACCAGACACGGACGAATCGCTTCGAGCGTTGGATCGACATCGGTCAGTTTTGTACTCTGCACAAGACCGTCGGGAGTGATGTCAAAGTCGGCGACGACTTTGCCCATAGCGCCCGGGCGCGCGTCGATCGCCTCTTCATAACAAACACTGACCGCTCGCGAATGCTGATGAACGACTCGCGCGATCTCTTCGCGGCCCAACTCGGGCTGATAAACCGATTTCGAAGCGCACGACGAAAAGCAGAAAGCCGCCAGGCACGGGTACGATACCAGCCTGCTTACGATATTTTTCATTCAGTCTTCTTTTTGCGAAATCGAGCGAAGCAATCTGAACCGCTGCCAGAAGAAAAGCAAAACGGATAACTCACTTCGATCAGCTGATGGTCGGGAGCGTTTTCAAAATTCAACTTAGAAAAAACGCTAAAGAGGCAGTCTTCGACACCGACCAGTGATGAGTCGAGTTCTTTCATTGATGCATTTTGAACGTGCCCTTGGTCATTAATCTCAAAGCTCACGACGGCTTTGCCCTCGGCACTCGGGTGCGCCTTCGCTAACTTTTCGTAGCAGGCCCGAACATCGGAGGCTGAGAGTCGAATGACACTGCGAATTTTATCTAAGTCCACCTGACTTTGCGTGGGCAAAGGTGAGGGCTGAACGTCTGAGTTATTTTTTGTCGACGCAACATGAGAACTAGCGCAGCCGCCCCCCAAGAGAGCAACTGCTCCTAAAATGAAAAGGCCGAACGTAACTTTCATTTCGTCTGATGCGCCATCGTATCTTGGACAGCTTCAATCAACTCCGGAATCGAGCACGGAACGCAGCCGACTTTACCTACGACAACACCGGCGGCGAAGTTCGCGAGAGCGCACGACTGGGGCAACGTAAAGCCGCTGCCCCAAGCAAGTGCCAAGGCCGCAATGACCGTATCGCCGGCGCCAGTCACGTCGAAGACTTGTTTTGCGTTTGTTGGAAGATCGACGATGTCGTTGTTCTCAAAAATGCGCATGCCATTTTTACCTAAAGTAATGACCATCTCGTCGCTGCCGATGACCTCTTTTAATTTTTGGCCGATCTTATCAAGAAAGGTCGGATCTGTCCTTAAGTCGTCGTTGACGATTCCTGAGAGCGCGACGGCCTCATCAAAATTCGGCGTCATGAGGTGGACGCCCTTGTAAGTTGCAAGTGGTGTCTTTGGATTGGGGTCGGCGAGAATTTTTTTTCCGTGCTGCCGCGCCAGAGTCGTGACCTCTTGAACGAGCCGATCACTGATCACTCCTTTGGCGTAGTCTTGGATGATGACGGCGGCAACTTGAGGAATCAGCTTGCGCGCTTCGGCTAAAACCGCATCTTCAACCTGACGCGATAGAAGTTTGCGGTGCTCGTAATCAACCCGCACAATATGATGGTTCTGGACCATGACGCGAAGTTTACGTGTCGTCGGGCGCCCGGTGTCGACGATCAAATGCTCGGGTGAAACGCCGGCAGTATTTAAAAGTGCACGCAACTGATCCGCTGCGCCATCTTGACCGACAACCGCAATCAGTCGAGCGCGGCCGCCAAGACTCGCGACGTTTTGCGCAACGTTGGCCGCAAGACCCAAACGAGACTCTTCGCTTTCGACTTCAACAATCGGTACGGGCGCTTCGGGGCTGATGCGGCGAACGGGGCCTAGAACGTATTGATCTAGACCAACGTCGCCGATGATCAAAACTTCGCGACCGCGAAGGTCAGGATGATGCTGCAGAATATAAGGCGCGTACTCAGCCATGCGTCGAAGCGTCGTTGTCATAATCTCCCAAATTAGTCGCAATCCCTTCCCAAAAGCAATTAGTGAGCGCTTGCTGCGAACGGGCGAAGCCGAAGGCGAAGCTACCGTTAGACTTGCCAAGCCGAAACGGCGGCGTTCTAATCGCAATCTCCAGACTAGAAACTAACTTCTCTGAAGCCTTTAAAGGATCTTTCGATGGCGATGGATTACACAGACGGACCGATGTTCAAAAACACGATTAAAATTCTTGAGGACGCAGCCGCCGTCATCAATTGCGATCCGAACGTTCTCGAGCGGATCAAGCGCCCGAAGCGCGCGATCATCGTGTCAGTTCCCGTTCGGATGGATGACTACCGCGTAAAAGTTTTCACCGGTTACCGCGTTCAGCACAGTTCAACACTGGGGCCCTACAAAGGCGGAATTCGCTATCACCAAGACGTCGACATTTCAGAGATCGCGGCACTCGCGACCCTGATGACGTTTAAGTGCTCTCTTTTGAACTTACCACTTGGCGGCGGTAAAGGCGGCATTCGCGTCGACCCGACCCAACTCTCTCGAACTGAAAAGCAAAATCTGACTCGCCGTTATACCTCGGAGCTGGGTCAAGCCATCGGTCCTCACGTCGATATTCCGGCGCCCGATATGGGAACTGATCCGCAGACAATGGCGTGGATCATGGACACGTATTCACAAGAGGTTGGCTATTCGCAACCCTCGGTTGTGACAGGTAAGCCGGTTGAAATCGGTGGCTCGCTTGGCCGCGCCGGTGCAACGGGCCTCGGTGTTATTTTCACCGCAGAGAAAGCCCTCGCGACTCAAGGTTTGAAAATGAGTGGCACAACGATGGTCATTCAAGGCTTCGGTAACGTCGGTCAGCACGCAGCCCAGTACGGCCACGAGCGCGGAGCCAAAATTCTTGCGGTGAGTGATGTCAGCGGCGGTATCTACGACGCTGCCGGGCTCGATATTCCAGATGTCATTCGCTACGTGACCGAACACAAAGTCGTAAAGGGTTACCCAAAGTCAGAACCAATTTCGAACGAACAGCTTCTGACGATGAAATGCGATATCCTCGCCCCGTGCGCGATGGAAAACGTCATCACTGAAGCGAACGCGAATAAGATCGACACAAAGTTTATTATCGAAGGTGCAAACGGCCCGACGAATAATGCGGCTACCAAAATTTTGACCGATCGTGATGTCATGATTTGCCCAGACATTTTAGCGAACGGCGGCGGCGTTATCGTTTCTTACTTCGAGTGGGTCCAAGGCCTTCAGCACTACTTCTGGACCGAAGAAGAAGTAAACGCGAAGATGAAACAAATCATTACGGGCGCCTTCGATAAAGTCTGGGAGTTGAAGCAGGAAAAGAAAGTCGATATGCGAACGGCCGCGATGGCGCAGTCGGTTCGACGACTCGAGCGCGCAATGCTGCTCCGGGGCCTGTACCCTCGCTAATCGTTACAAATAATTAATCCGGATTTCGAAAGAGGCAACCTCATGGGGTTGCCTCTTTTTTTGAACGAATCTTAAGCGTGTCCGTAACTTTCCTAGACGTCCAATCGAACTCGATACACCTACACAAACCTGACAGACTTGTCGTGCCGACACCGACGAATGGCCCGACCTTTGACCAGCGAACAGAAAACTAACAAATCCGCTCAAAGCCTTTTCTAGCTTCAGTTTGCTGGCTCTATCTTACGGCCAGAAGAGATCTAGCTCGCTCGCGAGACTTTAGTTTTTTCCGTAAACTTTAAGAAACTTAAACAAGTTCTACATATGTTTCCATGGAAGGAACTCTGCATGATGCGCCACTTAGGCCTCACTTTTCTTAGCCTGGCACTGACTTTCACGCTCAGTCCGGCCTTCGCTCAGGACGCGACTGCTTCAATGGAGTCGTCGGCGCCACCTTACGCGACAGCACCGGTCGATCGCTTCTACGAAGTCGCTCGAGGTTTGTACCGCGGAGCTGCGCCAACGACGCTTGAGCAAATGAAAGCCCTCAAAAAAATGGGCATTCGAACCGTGATTAATCTTCAGTACGATGCCAAAAAAGTCGCGTGGGAAGCCGCGGCCGCGAAGTCGCTTGGCATGCACCATATTTCTATCCCGCTACCTGGATTTGGCGCTCCGGCAGACAAAGATGTTCAACGAATTCAGAAGCTCATGAATGATCCGAGTGTGCGACCGGTACTTTTGCACTGCACTCACGGTCGCGAACGAACAGGCGTTCAAACCGCACTTTACCGCGTCTTCACTGAAGGCTGGACGCCAGAGCGCGCATGGGCCGAGTCCGAAGCTTTTGGCTTCCGCTGGATCGCATTTCCGATGAAAGAGTATTACGAAAATGCCACCGGAATGAAGTAACCGCAGCCGATCACCGATCACCGATCGACCCAAACTCCATCTATCATTTTTGGTTTTTTAGCACGAGCCGTCACCGAACAGCTCGCACTTTTTGAAGGTGCCAAATTTTTACTTTTCTTTGGTGCGGCTGAAGTCCTGATGTACCGTGACTGAAATGATGAAACCTTGGCTGCTTCTTTCGCCTCAGTTCGCACACGACGTTTCTTCTTTAGCCCTCCGTCTGGGCGCGCCCTTTCAGAGCGGCGAAATTCCGATTTGGTCACCTCTGAAATGGCGCGGCCTGCAGTTTCCAAATCGTCTTGGATTGGCGGGTGGCGTCGATAAAGACGGTGAACTGATCAAAGAGTGGTGGGCCTACGGAGCAGGCTTCATCGAAGTCGGAACCGTCACTCCAAAAGCGCAAACTTCGAACCCTGGCGTGACTATCGATCGCGATCTTAAAAGTCGTGCGCTCTGGAACCGGATGGGTTTTCCGGGCGCGGGTGCCGATGTCGTTCGAGAAAACCTGCGTGACCTTCGCCCTCGAAAACGGACGCCGATCTTTGTGAATATTGGCAAAAATCGTGAGACTTCAAATGAAGATGCAGTTCGCGACTATGCGACGTGCCTAAAGACTCTGTCGGGTGTCGCCGATGTTTTTGTCGTCAACATCAGTTCGCCAAATACGACGGGCCTGCGCGAACTTCTCCAGCCGCAAGTCTTTCAAAAATTTTTGGGCGGAGTGATGGCCGCGAAAAATAAAATTCCCGAAAATCAGACACCTATTTTGCTGAAGTTAAGTCCCGACGCCGACAACCATGATTTGACGGCGGTTGTTCAGATGGCCTGCGAACTCGGCATCGACGGGTTCGTCGCTACAAACACAACTCTCTCCCGCGAGCATGGAAGCGTTTTTCCCACCGAGGGCGGAGTTTCGGGCGCGCCGCTGGCCGCTCGCTCTAAAGAAGTTTTACAACTCGTTCGCGACGCTATGGGACCAGGGCGTGGCGATCGTCTCTTGGTCTCAGCCGGAGGCGTGCTGTCGCCAAACGATGTTCGCGAACGTCTCAAGCTCGGTGCCGATCTAGTGCAAACTTATTCAGCGCTGATTTTCGAAGGTCCGGGTTTCTTTCGGGCTGTTGCTCGCGACATGGGTCGCGCACGCTAAAAGAGCATGTTTTTTTGCTGACCTCGTGCGAGCCTCAACAGACAAGAAACAGAAGTTTTTCTGAAGCCGATCGGCGGAGTGAACAAATTGAAGAGGCCCACGTGGATTCCTGTTGTGACCGGCTTTATTCGCAAAGGCGAGAAGGTCCTCGTCGGTCAACGACCCATCGGCAATACGCTCGCTGGCCAATGGGAATTTCCTGGCGGTAAAATCGAAAAAAACGAATCGCCGGAACAGGCTCTCGTTCGCGAACTTCGAGAAGAGCTCGGTATCGAAGCCGACGTCGGAAAATTGAAACTTGCCAGCACGCACACGTATGGTGACACGGGCATCATTATTTTATTTTACGACGTTCTGTTCTGGAAAGGTGAGCCGAAAGCCGTTCACCACATGGAATTGAAATGGGTCACTCCCGGAGAACTCAAAGAGCTCTCGATTCCAGACGCGAATCGACGCATTTTAGATCGACTCGAAGAAGCGTTAAAATAATGGCGCGAGTGGCATTCTTCACAGAGAGATTGCCGTCATCGGACTCTTCGCACGTGCGCGAAGAGATCACCGGATTCTCTTACGACCTCATGACGAGCCTGGCCGATCAACAACATGACGTGCGCGTGTTTTCGACCTACCGTGAAGATGATACTTTACCGCAAGTTCACTCTCGCCTACAGATTTTACGTCCATTTCGAAAATGGAGCTGGTTTGAAATTCCACGTTTGATCCCCATTCTTTTAGACTTTCAGCCCGAAATTATGCACTTCATTCAGCCGCGCAAAGAAGCGTTTATGGGGTTAACGAACGCGATGACGGCGTTGCCTGCACTGGCGTCCGTCATAGGCAAACCTCGCATCGTCGTCTCGCTTTATGATGTTCGTAAAGACGAGCTTCAGCGAAACCGCAGTCTGCTCATGATGGCCGATACGGTTATCGTCGCCAATCGTCTGCAGGCTGATGAGATCAACCGCTGGCTCGGCTCTGCGGCGCACCGGCCGATGATTGAAGTCGTTACGCTTCCGGGCAGCGAAAATTTTGAATCGCCGACTGAGCGCGAAGTGATGCCGGGCTTAGAACAACTGCAAACTTTAGCAACGACTTTGATTTTGATCCCCGGTGATCTCGACGAGCACCGCGATCTAAAATCGTTCGGCTTGGCGCTCAACCGACTCCTTCAGGCCGTGCCGTCAGTGGGCCTGATTTTCGGCGGCGGCTGGGGGCGAATTTCGACGAATGGCCGCCGAGCTTTTATGCATCTCTTCGAAGACAGCGGCAACGGAGCCCGCATTCTTCTAACGGGGCCATTCAGTTTTTCAGGCGAACAGTCAGCTTTGTCGGCCGCGAGTTTGGTTTTGCTTTCAGGGGTTGGCGAAGCGTCTTTGTCGCTCGCTCGATGGATGCGTTTAGCACTTCAGGCGTCGCGACCACTGGTCTTAACCGAAGAGCAATGTCGCCTCGATCCGCTGAAATGGCGACACCGCGAAAACGCTTTTATTGTTCCCGACGATCCACAAACCTGGGGCAAAATTCTCGAGGAAGCGGTTCTCGACGAGGGTCTTCTCCGTGAGATGCGAAATCGGCTCCCGGATTTCGCGCGCGCCGAGGCGGTCGATCAACCGAGCAATACAATCAGCCGAATTTACGCTCAGGTCTTGCGTACGCCCCGCAAGCCGCTACGATAAGCCATGGGCAAACCCGACCTACCCAAAAAATTAAACGTCTGTCTGATTGCGCGCCAGTTTCCAATCGAGGGACGAGCGTCAGGATTTAGTTTTTTGCGTTTGATCGCGCGTGGCCTCG
>JAYTHQ010000439.1:0-7562 GCA_043732445.1 Bdellovibrionales bacterium
TTGGAATGAAGCGGCGAAACGATGACGTCACCGTCTCCGTGGATCAAGAGGGTCGGGCACGCGTTGGTGGTGACCGCCTCCATTTCCGAAGCAGTTTTATAAAGCTGAAGTGACTGAATCGGCGTGCCGCCTAAGAAGCCTCGAAGCAATGTTCGCGAACGTAAGATGTCGTTTTCTTGGCCGATGTCGTAACCAAACACGAGATCGGAGGGGCCGTAAAACGAGATGAAGCCCTTTGGTCTTTGCCCGCCTCGGAGTGAATAGGCAACCACGCCGGCAATCTGAGCACCTGCGGAACGCCCGAGAATAGCCCACCGGCTCGGATCAATATTCCAGTCGACCGCGTGCGCGCGAATAAAATCGAGTGCGCGAAAGGCATCGTCCTTGGGAGCGGGCCAGAGCCACCCTGGCGAGAGGCGGTAATCGATCGAGATAACTGCGTAACCTTTTTTCGTCAGAGACCAATTTAGCTCCGGAAGTTGGTCGGAGCTCCCGTTGATCCACCCGCCCCCGTGAATCACCAAGATCCAGGGAGAATTCTTTGCTGGTTTTGAAGGTGGATAAAAATCAAGATTGAGCGGTGTTTTGTCGTTCGCAGCCATAAATGTGAAGCGTTGATAGGGAGTTGGCGATTCGCTGAGAGTAAAAAGTTTTTTTGCGCTGATGTTGCCGGGATGATCCATCAGTGTCTTGGCAAGTGGCGCTAAAAAACTCGCGATCGTCAAAAAAGCCAAAAGTTTGAAGCCGAGATCGACGGCGTGCCGGTCTGGGCGCGGCTTTAAATTTGGCAATAGGAGGGGCAGCGAAAAGATCAAGGTTGCGAGCGCCAGCCAATGACCCAGCTGAGTCGTGACGACCGAGAATTCCCATGCCAACAGATAGGGCACATAGAACCAGGTCATGAGCGATAACAAAAACAAGATCGTGACAGCAGACTGTGAAATGCGCCGAAGCATTGCCTGATTTAATCAGCAGCCAGTCTTAAACGGCAGCGAATTCGTGCAGTTTTGGTGACAGGCGGCTCCGCGAGCGCTCGCCAACCCGCCTACGAATCTATTGAAGTCTGGTGAACATCAAAGCAAGTCGTTGACTGAAAGCGGCCGGCACGAACATGGTGCAGCTAATGCTCGATCGCTCGTCGGATGCCCACTACAAACAGATCAATTCACTGATGCGGACATTCGTCGAAACGCCGTCGGCTCCGGCGCGGACTGAACTTCAAGCGTTCATGGGTCTCGACGAAACGAACTTCTCGGCCTTCATGGTTCTCTTTGATAGACTGAAGAATCCAAAAGTAAAGCCACGCCTCGAAATATTCGAACCTGGTAAGAACACTGTCGATGGAGCGGTTGCATTCCCAACGGCGATTGCGCCGAAAGACATTCTCGCGAAACTGCCCTTCGTGAATTACTCAGAGCTCCGAGGGCGCGAAAAAGAATTGAATCCGTTGGCATCACAGACAGCCCTTTGGGTCAAAAAAATGCAGGCGGGAACTGGCTCCACGGTTGTTCGTGATGACTACATCCGAAAGATTCGCTCAGGCTCGCTTGAGTCAAACCGCATCGGTGCGAAGGGTACAGATCTGTACGTGGAGCTTCCGGCCAAAAGCACGTCGGGCTCAACCGAGCTCCGGTCCTTGGCTGAATTGCAAATCATGCAGCTCATGCTTTCGCAGGATCATCACGAATTTTGCGAAATCGTCTTTCAAGATTTGGTCAGCACCGAAACAATCGATTCCCTCGAACGGATTTGGGCCACGACCTCGTATCTTCATGGCGAACACTCGTACGCTGAGAAGGCCGACCACCGAGCTGAGCGCTTTGTGCAGGAACAAGTACCGTGCATCGACGAAACGTACCAGCTGAGTTACAAACGAACGGCACCAAGCGGGCATTGGATTTTCGCGGTCGATGCGCTTCGTGCAGCCGTGCATGCGGCGTCTCGCCCAGAGACGTCGTGCTCTCATTTGGTCGCGACAATTGGAAATGGCGAAGACCTGAGTAGCACGCCTGATCCACTGATGGTCGGCTGGATGATCAAAGAAAAAGTGCCCATCGTTATGGTCACGACTGAAAAAACCGCTAATGACTTAAAAGGCGGCCAGATTGCGCTCGTACGTTCTATTGAGGGCGAAGACTACGTCACGATTATTGAGCAGGCGCAGGCGAAAGAGGCTGGGCAACAAGAGCTCTTCGAGCAAATCGGTATCACCATTAAGCACGACGACCAGATGGCATTTTTTAACACCAACATGGCGCTCTTTAACTACGATGTTCTCGTGCCTGAGCTCGAAGCGCTTTGCCGCGATATCGGCGAGCGCGCCCTGTTGGATTTGCTCGCGCCTGATTTGATCATGAATTGGAAAGAGCAAAGTGACGCTGACGGCATCACCCGAAAGTATCTGCAAATTGAAGGAGCGATGGGCTCATCGCTTCTCAACTTCGATCGTTTTTGGCGAAAAAAATTCGGCCGCCCTTTAGTTCACTTTATCAACGTTGAGCGCGACTGCCGCACAAAATTTTTCTCACCGATTAAAACGGCTTTTGATTACTTCATGCAGTTTCATTCAGACCGCTTTCGGCTCGATTCATCGACGATGCGGCTTGAACACGTCGGCGTTGAAAAGTTACCGCTCGTTGTCTTGAAAGATCCTGCAACTAAAGACTATTACTACGCTGACGTCTCAACCGTGCTAACGAATTTCGAAGGCGCGAGCATTCGCGAGCTCACTTCACTCACAATTAAAGGTCAGGTGAGTGCCCGTGGTTTAAAACTCTCAGGGCGCGTCGAGATCGTGAACCACCTAAGCGAAGTCATCAACGCGGCCAGCATGACGTTGCGGATAAACGGCGAGTGCGTATTGAAAAACCAACGTCTGCTCATCTCGGCCGACGGTCGCCCGACAATCGAGAGTCTTTAATTTTTAATGCGAGGTTGCGATTGGCTTGTGGCGAGCGACGTAGGCATCGTACGTCATCTCTTGGTCGTCTTTCAAAGTACCGTCCTCATTGATTTCTATAATACGATTGGCGACGGTTTGAATAAATTCATGATCATGAGTCGTGAAAAGAACCGTTCCCTTAAATCGGGCGATGCCTTCGTTCACGGCGCTGATGCTCTCAAGATCTAGGTGGTTCGTTGGTCCGTCGAGCATCAAAACGTTGGCGCCCGATAGCATCATCTTGGAAAGCATGCAGCGAACTTTTTCGCCGCCCGAAAGAACAGATGGCTTCTTGAGTGCTTCATCGCGGCTAAAGAGCATTTTACCGAGGAAGCCGCGAATAAACGATTCGTCTTTATCGTCAGAATACTGGCGGAGCCAATCGACGAGCGTCGCCTCGCTACCGTTAAAGTAGGCGCTGTTGTCGGTCGGAAAATAACTGACCGTTGTCGTTACGCCCCAGGCAACAGATCCCGTATCGGGTTTTAGTTCGCCGGACAAAATCTCGAAGAGGGCTGTTTTCGCTATATCGTTGCGGCCAAGAATAATAATCTTGTCGCCTTTTTTCGCGTGAAAACTGAAGTTTTTTAACAAGACTTCGCCGCCGACCGTTTTTGAAACTCGGTCGATCGTCAGGATGTCGTTGCCGGCCTCCCGTTTCGAATCGAAACCAACGTACGGTTGCTTGCGAGTCGAGACCGGCAGCTGCCCAAGATCTAGCTTATCAAGCTGCTTCATGCGTGACGAAGCTTGCGAAGACTTTGAGGCGTTTGCGCTAAAGCGACGAATGAAGGCTTTCAATTCTTCGGCCTTATCAGAATTTTTCTTCAATTGATCCGAGCGCAGGCGCTGGTTGAGCGCGCTCGATTCGCGCCAGAAGTCATAGTTGCCCGTGTAAACGGTGACTTTCGTGAAGTCGATGTCAGCGATGTGCGAGCAAACTTTATTTAAAAAATAGCGATCATGCGAAACGACGATGACCGTATTTTTAAAAGTGCTTAAGAAATCTTCGAGCCACTGAATTGCGTAAATATCCAGGTGGTTCGTTGGCTCGTCGAGGAGTAAAACATCAGGCTGACCGAAGAGGGCTTGAGCGAGCAAAACTTTTACTTTTTCACCTGAATCGAGTTCTTTGACCAGCTTTTCATGCGCCGAAACCGGAATCCCCAAACCTTCGAGCATCGAGCCTGCTTCGGCTTCGGCGCCCCAGCCGTCGAGTTCGGCAAATTGCGTTTCCAGATCTGAGGCGCGAAGACCGTCGGCTTCGGAGAAGTCGGGTTTTGCGTAAAGCGCATCTTTTTCAGAAATAATTTTAAAGAGGCGCTCGTTCCCCATCATCACCGTTTTCAAAACGGCAACGTCATCAAACGCGAAATGGTTCTGCTTTAGAACCGAGAGATGTAAATTCGACGGGAGATGGACCTCGCCCGTATTGGGCTCAATCTCGCGCGAAAGAATTTTGAGAAAGGTCGTTTTGCCAGCGCCATTGGCGCCAATCAAGCCGTAGCAATTCCCTGGAGTGAACTTGACGTTCACATCCTCGAAAAGTTTCTTTCCGCCAAACCGTAAGCTGATATTTGATGTACTGATCATTTTGTTGCCCACGTCGTACGCCGAGCAGCGGTAAAGTTCAAGATGAGGCGTCAAAACGTAGGCTAGACCTGATCGGGCTTGCCCCCGAAGATGGCGTTTGATGAGCTATTGCTCCTGGAGGTTTCATGGCTTTGACGTCAGTTCGGTTCGGCGTGGTGTGCATTTTTACCTTGCTCTCAGCAGCCTGTGCCTCTCAATCCGATCTGGTGAGATCTGCTCGGGGTTCCGCGTTGGTTCGCACCCCAGGAGCGCCGGAGATGACCGACCCAAATATTTGGCTTGAGGCCTCGTCAGATCCGAAGGTGATGAAATGGGTTCAAGATCACAACGCCAAATCGCTTCGCGTTTTGGAAGCCGATTCTCGATTCAAATCTCTTGGCGATGAAGCTCGCGCGATCATCACGGCAAAAGATCGCATCCCGTACCCCACCCAGCACGGTAAAAAGGTCAGAAATTTTTGGCAGGATCAGTCGCACCAGCGAGGGTACATTCGTCAGACGACGCTGACTGATTATCTAAAAGCAACGCCAAGCTGGGAGACGGTTCTCGATATCGACGAACTGAATAAAAAAGAAGGCAAGAGTTGGGTTTACAAAGGCCTCGCTTGTTTAGCACCCGAAGATGACATCTGCTTGATGTCCCTCTCTGACGGCGGCCGCGACCAAGTCGTCGTTCGTGAATTTCAAGTTTCAACGAAATCGTTCGTGAGCGGTGGATTTGAGGTACCGGCGGCAAAAACCACGGCGAATTGGATTGATCGGGACACAGTCTTTATCGGCACTGATTTTGGCCCGGGTTCACTGACGAATTCCGGTTATCCACTGCAGGTTCGCGTTTGGAAGCGCGGAACACCACTCGCTAGCGCGAAGCTCGTATTCAGCGGTCACCCGTCAGACGTTGCAGTTCGTGGTTGGAACGACATTCAGCCTGGCACGAATACGTTGTACATTGCCCGAGGTGTTAGCTTCTTTGAAGATCAGGTTTCGGTTTTCGACGGCACCACGATGACGCAGATTCCGTTTCCACCGACAGCCTCTTTTGAGGGTGAATTTAAAGGTCAGCTCTTAGCGATGCTTCGCGAAGACTGGAAAACCGCGAAACAAACCTACCACCAGGGTTCGGTCGTCTCTGTGCCGCGCTCGGCGGTTGGGCAAGCCGATGCGGAATCAAAAATTGAAATCGTTTACGCGCCCGATGCGAAATCATGCTTTTCGGGTTTTAGCCGCTCGAAAGACTATTTAGTTTTGAGCGTTCTCAACAACGTTCGGGGTGAGCTTCGTGAGGTGACTCGGGCGGGCGGGCGTTGGGTCACGAAATCGGTGGCGCTGCCGACAACCGGCAGCGTGGCGATTGTCGACGCGAATACGTTTTCAAACAAAATCTTTGTCAGTTATCAAACGTACAATGTACCGACTTCGCTCTATTACGGGACTGGCGATTTTGAAAAGCCGCTAAAGAAGATCAAAAGTCTTCCTGATTATTTTGAAGCGTCGGATATCGTCGTTGATCAACACGAAGCCACGAGCAAAGACGGAACGAAAATCCCGTACTTTGTCGTTCACAAAAAAAGCGTCAAGCTTGACGGGTCAAACCCCACGTTGCTGTCGGCTTACGGTGGTTTTGAAATCTCCGAGACACCTCAGTACTCAGGCGTGATCGGAAAAGTATGGCTCGAAAAAGGCGGCGTCTATGCGGTGGCAAATATTCGTGGTGGGGGAGAGTTCGGCCCTCGCTGGCATGAGTCTGCGCTTAAGGAAAATCGTCAGCGCGCTTACGATGACTTCGCGGGCGTCTCCCAAGATTTGATCTCCCGAAAAATCACCTCACCTCGTCGTCTCGGTATTCAGGGCGGAAGTAACGGGGGCCTCCTGGTCGGAGTCGCGATGACGCAACATCCGGAGTTCTACAATGCAGTCGTCTGTGAGTCGGCTTTACTCGACATGATTCGCTACACGCAAATGCCTCCCGGGGCGAGCTGGATAGGCGAGTATGGAGACCCAGCTGATCCGCTGGTCGCCGCCTACATCTCGAAGTATTCGCCCTACCAAAATGTGGAGACCGGTCTCGATTACCCAGATGCATTTTTTCATATTTCAACCGCCGACGACCGCGTTCAGCCGGGTCACACCCGAAAAATGGTCGAGCGACTCGAGCAAAAGGGTCACCCCGTTTTATTTTATGAGAACACCGAAGGCGGCCATGGAGGAGCGGCAGACCCAGAGCAATCTGTGCACAAAATCGCTCTTGAGTTTACGTACCTAGCGCGAAAGCTCATGGACTAATCTTTGTTGAGACTTTGAGTTCCCAATCTTTTGAACTGTATTTATCACTGTCTCGTTGTGCGTTGACCGCTGGCGCCGTCCCAAATTGATTTAGATGTTTCATTCTCTTGTCTCTCGATTTGAACGATGTCACCATCTCCGAAATTTGTGGCAGTCAGCCTGGCACAAAATTAATCACAAGGAGAATAGAGATGAACGTAATGAAATCTATGTTATTGGCAGTTGCCGCACTCGTCGCAATTAGCAGCACGGCTCGCGCTGAGAAGTCTGTCGAAGTTGGCGGAGCAGCAATGTACCCGTCGAAAGACATCATCGATAACGCCGTAAACTCAAAAGACCACACGACACTTGTCGCTGCAGTTAAAGCTGCCGGCCTTGTCGACACTTTGAAAGGCGCAGGTCCCTTCACAGTTTTCGCTCCAACTAACGAAGCGTTCGCAAAATTGCCGGCTGGAACAGTCGACACGTTATTGAAGCCAGAAAACAAAGGCACTCTGTCGAGCGTTCTCACGTACCACGTCGTTTCTGGTAAAATGGATTCGAAAGCTATTGCTGCAGCTATCAAAGCTGGAAAAGGCAAAGCAATGTTGAAGACCGTTCAAGGCGGCGAGTTGACGGCATCGATGAAAGGTAAAGACCTGATTTTGACAGACGAAAAAGGCGGCACGTCGAAAGTGACAATCGCCAACGTTTACCAAAAAAACGGCGTTATCCACGTTGTTGATACAGTTTTAATGCCTAAGTAA
>JAYTHQ010000440.1:0-2204 GCA_043732445.1 Bdellovibrionales bacterium
AAATGTAAAACGAAACCAATCGGCCCAAAGAATTCAGCGCCGGTTAAAGTCTGAGCCCAAGTTTTTGTAATTCGATCTGCGCCCCACGTCAGAAACAGCGGCACAATCACGAGAAGCCAATCAATTCTGCGCATGAAGATCTAGTCTACGGGCGAAGAGCGTCGGCAACAACCGATTGGTTTCGCCCCTGGTCCTTGGCGCGGTATAAGGCGGCATCGGCTAACGAGACCAAAGCCGGAGCACTGCTCGCGTGTCGCGGGCAGCTGGCGATTCCGAGACTGAGAGTGACTAACGTCGAGGCAAACGAGGTGCGAATTCGTTCGGCCACCAGAAAAGCACCGTCAGCGGGCGTATCGGGAAGAAGTATTGCGAACTCTTCGCCGCCGTAGCGTGCAACTGTGTCGAGATTTCGAACGGCATCGGTGAGCCGCGTACCAACCTCGCGCAAAAGACGATCACCTGCTGGGTGGCCGTGTTGATCATTGAAGTCTTTGAAATGATCGATGTCGATCATGATCAGCGAAAGTTCTCGTTCATGGCGAACCGCTCTTGCCACTTCAATTTTGAGTTGATCTTGAAAGAACCGATGATTCTTTAGAAGTGTCACCGGGTCGGTGATGGCGAGGCGCTGCATCTCGAATTTTTCTTTTAAAAGCTCGTGGCTTGCGAGCGCTTCAAGCATCTGCACTCGGAGATAGTCATTGTCCCAGGGCTTTAAGATCAAACGATGAACAAGTGACTTATTGATCGCGCCGACAAGATCCTCGAGATCAACGTGAGCCGTGAGCATCGCGCGAACGGCCTCAGGAGCTTTCTGCTGCGCTAGCGCTAATAAATCGAGCCCTGTCCCGCCTGGCAATCGATGATCGGTCAAAATAATCGCGAGGTCCGGGTTATTAATTATTTTCTGTTTAGCGTCATCGACCGTATTTGCGGTCATGACATCGAAATCTGCGCGCAAAAGGCGAGTGAGCGTATCGGTCATTTCAACTTCGTCATCGATACAAAGTATTTTCACTTCTTTTCGACCTTCGTTAAATTCCAGAAGCTGCCGTCGCGCGGCGGTTCATAACCGATCAATCGGCGACTGACGACGGCCACTTCGGTATCATACCAAAGCGGTACAAACGGCAAATCCTCAAAAACTTTTCTTTGAACTTTTAGATAAATCTCTTTTCGTTTCGCGAAGTCGACCGTGCGTGCACCCTCTTCTGTCCAGGCATCGACGTCGGCGTTGACGTAACCACCGCGGTTTCTGCCGGCGGGTGGAACTTGGCTTGAGTGAAACGCCAACCTATAAAGATCGGGATCGGTCGTGCCCGTCCACCGCAAAGTAGCCAATTGAAAACGACCGTTTTGAACATCTCCGTAAAACGTGCCCCACTCGAAACTCTGGAGATTAATTTTAAGCCCTGCTTTCTCGAGATCATTTGCGATCACGCGCCCATTTTCTGCCGGCGCTGGAGCACTACTGGTTTTGAAGCTAAACGTCGGCAAAGCGCCGACGTTTGCCAAAAGTAATTTTGCGCGAGACAGCGAGACTTCAATTGGCTTTAAAGACGAGTCAAAGAAGGGGTCCAAGGGCGATAGAAGACTTGTTGCGAGCGTCGCGAGGCCACCGAGTTTGTATTGAATAATCGCGGGGCGATCGATGGCGAGCGCCACCGCACGCCGAACCTCGATCTTCGCGAGCGCCGGATCTTTCAAATTAAAAAGTAAGTACGTCAGTGCAAGACCAGGGTATTTGTAAACCTTCAGGTGATCACTTCTCTCTAGCTCCGCGATTTTTGCTGGCGGAAATTCGGCTTGCGCGAGGTCAAGCTCGCCCTTTAGCATTTTCTGTACACGCGTGTTGTCGTCGCGCACGATTTTAAAAACCAACCCAGGTACTCGCGGATTCGCGTATGGATGATCGGTGCGCGCTCGCAACGTGATCTCGCCCGCAGTTTGCGACTCTAGAACGAACGGACCAGAGCCGACCGGTAAAGCGGCCTGGTCCGTCAACGCCAAGGTCTCTTTTTTTGGCAGTATCTTCAGTGAGCCGAGACTCGATAAGAATATCGCAGATAGATTTGTCAGCTCAAAGTCGGTTTCGATGTGATCGCCATTTTGCTTTGAGTGAGCGGATTTGATGACCGAAAATGAAGACGCAAACAAACTCTTCGGGTCGCGAAAGACGTCGATGCTGTAGTCGACATCTTCGG
>JAYTHQ010000441.1:0-7549 GCA_043732445.1 Bdellovibrionales bacterium
GCCAAAACCGCGGCCGTCGTGATCCAGACAAAAATATCTGGGACATGAAACGTCCGAAGTTTATCGCTGACAGCTTCGTCGGCGCGCGGCAGGCGAAACAATCCGGCAATCTGACCATCCCAGATCAGCGCGAGACCGATCGCAACGATCATCGTAATCACGATCGCAGCCGGCATCGTCCGAACCAGTATTTCCGGATCGAGCGAAATATCAGGATTCACGGAAGCCGCTTCGGCTGCCGCTTGCGTCACGTACGTTTTGATTTCAGCCATCAGGCTCGAGCCTGACCGCATCAGCGCGAGCGTCGCGCCCACGGCCGTGAGACCGAGGCTTGACAGCACCGCCACCAACGCTGCGCTAAAAACGGATTCGCCGTGCGCTTCGACTTCTGCGTAAACACCAATCAAAAGCATCAGCAGGAGCAGGAAAATCGCCTGCGCCGGCATCTTTGCAACGAAGAACAAACCCGACAGTGCGCTGAACACCAACCAAAACGGCAGGCGGCCATAGACCCGTCGAAGAGTGCGCATCGGCACGGCCCCGAAAAACGCCGTCAACGGCGTTAAAAACGCCGCAAGCGTAACGAGACCGATAAGTTTGAGGGGTGCTTTTACGTTTTGCACAGACTTCAATTAACCTTCTGCTTCGTCGCCGCCGAAGTCGCCGCCGAAGTCGCCGCCACGTCCGCCGCCGAAGCCGCCGCCGTCGCGACCACGTCCGCCGCCGAAGCCGCCGCGTCCGCCGCCCCCGCCGCCGCCTTCGTCGTCACGACGAGGACCACGCGAACCTTGCGCTGCTTTACGGGCTTGGAATTTTGCTTCGCGTTCGCGCTCTCGTGCCGCCGATTCGCCTAGAGCTTTTTTGAAATTCTCGAGGTGCGTGTTCAGATCCGTGCCTTCTTCGAGGCGCGTGTGCATGAAGCGCAAAACTTTATCGTTAATGCGCATGGTACGCTCAAGCTCGGCGATCGCTTGTGGATTCGCCTCAAAAGTCGTGTGGAAGTAAACCGCACGCTTTGCTTTTGCAATTGGGTTCGACAGATTGCGCTTACCCCAAGTGTCGAGGTGCTTCACGCTACCGCCGAATTGTTTTTCGATGATGTCTTTGTTCTTTGTGAACAAAGTTTTTTGTTCGTCTTCCGTGGAGTCGGAGTGGACGAGGATAACGCCTTCGTACGGGCGTAAATTTGGTCGAACTTCTAGTTCAAAGGCCATACGGTCCCTTTCGGTTAAAGCCCCCACGCTGAGTGGGAGCAAGAGGATTCGCGAGTCGCAAAACTCATATGTTTTAAAATGCCGGTCAGGAATAGCACGCGGTCTTGGGCCCGACAAGCTCCTCAGGTCTTTTCCAGATGACGGAATCTGTGTCAGACTAGAGAGACTGTGGATATTTACTTAGAAATCGTCGATGGAAACGCCAAGGGAACCCTCATTCCGCTCCGAAACGGGCTGACCATCGGCCGCCATGGATGTGATCTAAATATCGATGATTCCAAGGTTTCTGGTAAACACGCCCGTCTTGAACAGCGCCCTGACGGCAGTCTTTGGCTGATCGATGCCGGCTCTGCCAACGGAATTCGATTCGGCACAAAAAAAGTGAAAGAACTGGCTCTGGACCCCGGAATCAGCTTCCGATTGGGCCGCACGACCCTCAAAGTCTCGGGTTCAAAGACCACGTCAACCTGGCGACAGACGATCTTGGCGCTCACCGAGCGGGGCATCAAGGAGTCAGGTCCACCAAAAAATCGCGACGTCGCGGCCCTGGGTCACCCCTTGAAGTTCAAATTCACGCGCGGACTTCAGTCTGGCCAAGAATGGGTCATTGGCTACGGACCTCGAGAGGTGGGCGGAAGCTCGGTCGATCTACCGCTCTTTGAACCAGGACTTCCGGGAAAATGCTTTCAACTTCTGCCGCGAGAGATGGAAACTGTCTTGCGTGTGCATGAAGATGCATCGAAAAAAATTCTCTTGAATGGACGCAAAATCGAAAGCGCGTTTCTACGTCCTGGCGATGTGCTAGAAATCGGCAACACGCGAATTGAAATTTCATTCGAGTCTTGACGACCTCAGGCAACGACCGAAAACAATGAACGAAATAAAAATGCGACTTCCGAAAAACGAAATTTCTAAGACAACCGGTACCTTCGAAAGTTTTGACGGAACCAAGATTTATTATGAGGTTCGCGGCCAAGGCCGGCCAATCGTTTTGTGCTATGGTCTCGCTTGCTTGATCAACCACTGGACTCATCAGATCAAAGCGTTCTCTATGGACTATCAAACAATCGTTTTCGATTACCGTGGTCACCACAACTCTGACACCCCGGTGAAGCGCGAAAATTTAACGATCGATGCGATCTGCCAAGACATAAAACTTCTCTGCGATCATCTCGGTATCAAGCGCGCGTCATTTTGGGGCCACAGCTTAGGCGTGCAGTATCTTTTGCGTCTGATCGACATGCACCCGGAACTTGTCTCGAACATGGTTTTCATCAACGGCTTTGCCAGCAATCCAATCAAGGGCATGTTTGGTATCGATGCGCTGCCTGTGCTTTTTACGTTGTTTAAAGATGGCTACCGCACATTTCCAACCACGCTTAGCCAATTTTGGCGAGCGGCCGTTACAAATCCGATCGCGATTCCGCTCAGCGCCATGGCCGGAGGATTCAACACAAGTTTGACGAAGCTCAAAGACATCGAAGTCTACGCACGCGGTGTTGCCTCGATGGATCTTGATGTGTTCATCGCTCTCTTTGAGCAAATGATGAATTACGATGCCACACCCGTCCTCGAACGGATCAAAGTTCCCGTTCTAATTATTAGCGGATCAAAAGATGGCGTAACGCCCGTTTCTCACCAGGAAAAAATGCATAAGAAGATTAAGGGGAGTCAGTTCTTGCGCGTGCCCTACGGCTCACACTGCACGCAGCTCGACTTGCCGGACTTTGTGAACTTGCGAATAGAGAAATTCTTAGACGAGGTCGGTTACGGCACGGCCGATTTTTCAAAAGCCGCCGAATCGACGTCGAATCCGTAACCGTTCACTGATGCATCACTTGTCGCCTTCAGGACGATCGTGTCGCCCTCGACGATCGGCGAATAGTCTCCCGAATGCGCGCCGCTGAATGTGCCGACCAAGTCACCGCTTCCATTAAAAAACTGAACCGTGTCGTAATTTTTTTCGGTTTCAAAACGTGAAAAGTGAACCGCAAGGCGCGTTGCGCCCGGAACATGAATCGTCGCGGTTTGGTTCAGCTTATCTCCGTAAGGATGCGGTGACGACACGCTTTGCGCGAGTGTGTTGATCCACCGAGACGCATCGTTAGGATCTTCCGGAGGCGTTACGCCCGACAGTGCATAAGAAATATCGAGCATTCCGCCGCTCACGAGCTTTCCTTTGAGCGCATGAAGAGGGCGGCTGCCGGCGATCAATCGCTGCTTCAGATCGACGTACGAGAGGTGTGGGTTTTCGGCCAACAAAAGTGCTGCGGCGCCCGCAACATGAGGGGTCGCCATCGAAGTTCCTGACATGAATTCAAAACCTTTGGGCGTGGTGCTAAAAATCTCGACGCCGGGTGCGGCGAGATGAACGCTCAAGGCTCCATAATTCGAGAAGCTCGCAAGCTCTCCTCGATGATCGAGAGCCGCAACTGAAATGATGTTGTCGATTTTGTAGCTGGCCGGAAATGCGGGCGTTACATCGTTGTTCGAACCGTCATTACCCGCGGCCGCAATAAAGAGCGCGCCGGCTTTTTGCGTTTCTTGAATCGCCTCGAAAAGCGTTTGCGTAAACGGACCGCCTCCCCAAGAGTTACTTAAAACCTGCGCGCCATTTTTTCTTGCGTAGTCGATCGCTTTAATCGAATTCGCAAGAGTTCCGCCGCCTTTTGAATCAAGAAATTTGACGGCCATCAAACTAACTTTCCAGTTGATGCCCGCAATTCCCGCGCCGTCGTTGCCTCGCCCGCCAATCGTTCCGGAGCAGTGTGATCCGTGACCATTGTCGTCAGTCGCATCGCCTTTGTTGTCGGCGAAGTTGTAACCATTGATATCGTCGACGTAACCATTTCCATCGTCGTCGACACCGGCTTTTCCAGCGGCTTCTACCTTATTAATCCAAGCATTCTCGGCAAGATCTGGAATTTTGAAGTCGATGCCCGTATCGATGACGGCCACGATCACATCTTTCGATCCGGTCGTCTTGTCCCAGGCTTTTTCTGCCCCGATGTCGACACCTTTGAGTCCGTGCACGCCGCTGGCGTCGATCGCGCCTTGGTTACTGAGGCCCCAGAGTTTTCCGTAGTCGGGGTCATTCGGCGTTTTTGTGATCGTGAAAAGGTAGTTTGGATCAGCCTTAGCAACAAAAGCGTTTTCACGCAGTCGCTCAAGGCCCAACGAGCGAGGCTCACTTAAATCTCTTTGAACGACAATCATATCGTCGCGAACGTGGTCAGTCACGTGCCCGCCGAGTGAGTGCTCAATCTCCAGCAAATTAAAGTGCGTAAAGCTTTTTTTAAGCTCAACGACGTACTGCCCAGGAACTGATTTTACTTCGCTTGCGGCTTGAGCCGCAGTTGCTAAGAGGGCCGACGTCGAAACAAAACCCAGACTGAAAATTGCAATCTTCATCGCGCGCGCATAAGACATGAACCCCTCCGTGGGTTTTAGAACCCTCAGAAGACGATAGCAGCCGCCCTCCAGGGCGCAGAGACGGATTTCACTTGCGGCGATGAATTAACGAATTTCTAGACGTCAACCCGTGGGACGTTTTCGTCCAGATGGAAAGGGCACCTCAGGTTCGAGTGCTAAGTCGAAGCTCAACTGCTCCTCTTTTCGTTCTTTTTTAGCAGGTGCTGCTGCTGCTCGAACGAGGTTTTCAATGAAGGCGCGCTTTACGCTCTCAGACCCTTCAGGTCTAAATCCCAGCTCCGCCATGAGGTCTCCGACTTTTTTCACCCTGGGCCTCCCGCCGTTAGTTTCGGATTGAGGCTGCTGAATCTTGATGTGGACAAGTGGTGCTCGGGCCTGTTGTCTCTCTGAAGATTCCGACACAACTCGGTCAAGATTGGGTTAGCTGTCCTCAGAAAAAATGACAAACTTTCAATCAGTTCGAATTAATCGCGAGCACCGACGCAAGCGCTCTCGGCTTTTTCGATCGTCAGCAGTGGGAGGCATAAATATTTGTTTAGTTCGAAACTGTGGATAACTTAGTGGTTATCGGTGGCGCACACGCCGAACGCGGCGCGCCGTTATAAGATTCAATCGAATTATTTGCTGGGGCGTTTGAACTTCATGAACTTCCAGTTCGATTTGCCGCAGGCTCCGTAAATAGTCGCGCCGGGCTGACCTGGCTTCAAAAGGAACATCGCAAAGTCTGGCGAGGCAGCTTTCAGAACGTGAAGCTTGAGCGCGCCTAGCTGCGCCGAATCTACGCAAAGCGTGAATCGCTTTTCGTCGGCTTCATTGATTTTGACGGTAAAGTTCGTCGCTTCAGCTCGAAGCTCAACGTTCGCTTTTGCGAAGATTCCGGCTAAGCCTGCTAGTTTCCACCCGCCAAGAACACTGTCGATGCCGCCGAACGTTTGCACGGCTCGCGAAATTTCTAGGGAACGACTGACTTCGACTGCCGACGTTGCGCAGACTTCGGTCGCCTGTGCTTTCGTGGCGCAGACAAAAGTAACCAAAAAAGCCACACTCAAGACTCGACCCAAAATTAAGCTGCGCATCAGTCGCCTTTAGCTTCTTCGTCGCCGCGATTTTTGATCGAAGCTTTCATGAAGTCGCGGTTAAGTTGAACAATCGTTTCAAAACTAATTTCTTTCGGGCACGCAAGACTACAGGCACCCGTGTTGGAGCAGTTACCGAAGCCGTACTGCTCCATTGTCTTGATCATGCTGAGCACGCGCTTTTCACGCTCGGGCTGTCCTTGCGGAAGAAGACCGAGATGCGAAACTTTCGCGGCCGTGAAAAGCATCGCCGACGAGTTTGCGCAGGCCGCGACACAGGCTCCACAGCCAATGCACGCTGCGGCGCTAAACGCGCGGTCGGCGTTGACCTTCGGGACAAGGATTGCATTTCCGTCGGGAGCATTGCCTGTATTGACCGAAACATACCCGCCAGCCGCGATGATGCGGTCAAGCGCCGTCCGGTTAACCGAAAGATCTTTAATGATCGGAAATGCTTTTGCACGAAACGGCTCAACCACGACCGTTTGGCCATCGTTGAATTTACGCATATGGAGCTGACAGGTCGCGGTGCCGAGCTCGGACCCGTGCGGGTTTCCGTTGATGACCATCGAACACGAGCCGCAAATGCCTTCGCGGCAATCGTGATCAAACGAGATCGGGTCTTTCGACTGCTTGATCAGGCTTTCGTTCACGACGTCGATCATTTCTAAAAACGACGCGTCAGTCGAAATGTTATTGGCAGAATAGTCCTCGAAATGACCCTCGGCCTCCGAGTTTTTTTGGCGCCAAACTTTCAGTTTCAGATTGATCGTTTTTTGAGATGAGCCGCCCATTATTTGTAACTCCGTGTTGCCAATTGAACTCGCTCGAACGTTAGGGGCTCTTTGTGCGCGACCGGCTTTTTCGACGAGTCGCCGCCCCACTCCCAGGCTGCGACATAAGCAAATTTTTCGTCATCGCGTTTCGCTTCGCCGTTATCTTGATACTCTTCGCGGAAATGGCCGCCGCACGACTCGCGGCGCTCAAGTGCGTCGGTTGCCATCAACTCGCCGAGCTCGATGAAGTCAGATACTCGTCCGGCCTTTTCAAGTTCGGCGTTAATATTTCCCGAATTTCCCATCACGCTTAAGTTTGACCAAAACTCAGACTTCAGATTTTGAATGTCGGCGATGGCTTTTTTTAAGCCCGTTTCGTTTCTCGACATTCCGACTTGTTCCCACATGATGTGCCCCAGTTGACGGTGAAATTCGTCGGGCGAGCGTTTGCCTTTAATGTTCATGAGTTTGTCGATCTTTGTTTGCGCCTCGAGCGTTGCCGCTTTGAACGCATCATGATTGACGTCAACTTTTGGCAGCTTCGTACTCGCGATGTAATTACCGATCGTGTACGGAACAACGAAGTAGCCGTCGGCCAAGCCTTGCATCAGGGCCGAAGCGCCAAGGCGGTTTGCGCCGTGATCAGAAAAATTGGCCTCGCCCAAAACGTGAAGGCCCGGAATGTTCGACATCAGATTGTAGTCAACCCAGAGGCCGCCCATCGTGTAATGAACCGCCGGGAAAATCCGCATCGGGACTTTGTACGGATCATCGCCAGTAATCTTCTCGTACATCTCAAAAAGATTTCCGTAGCGCTCACTGACTGTTTTGTGCCCAAGCCTGTTAATGGCCTCTTTGAAGTCTAAATACACGGCCTGCTTCGAGGGCCCGACACCAAACCCGTCATCGCAAAGGAACTTCGCTTGGCGCGAAGAAACATCGCGAGGCGCCAGATTTCCGAACGAAGGATAAATGCGCTCGAGATAGTAATCGCGCTCATCTTCAGGAATCTGGTCGGGGCTGCGTTGATCATCTTTTTTCTTTGGAACCC
>JAYTHQ010000442.1:0-7544 GCA_043732445.1 Bdellovibrionales bacterium
ATAACGAGAAACCGACTTAAAAGCTTTTCTGGACACGCCCAACACGTAGCCAAAGCTATGCCGGAAGTTTAACAGCTGTTTTGGGAAGTCTTCTCAAACTGATTGAACCTGGGGCGGCGAAGTCGTACCGAAACGTGAATTTGTTGCTAACCGCGCGCCTAAAATGAGTCGCAGGCCCCGGTGGGGCGAACCGCTCCAGCACAAGGAGTGGCAAAGGCGGACAAAACTTGCGTGCCCCGCCATTTAAGAAAACAACACAGGCGACGAAAAAGCCGTCATATTTCTTCAGCGTGAGAGAATATCTCAATGGTGGAATGATCCTACCTTCGCCGCTGGAAGCTTCAAACGGGGGGCAGTTTGGATTTCGGGAAAGTCGATCCTACAAAGCTCCCGGGAATCGATCTTGGGTTACCGCCCGACGACCCCCGCACGTGGCAAACGCTGCGCACCTCGCGTGAGTTGCTGCTGAGGCCCAACTTACAACGGAGATTGCCCGAATTCGAACCCCGTGTCGGGGTCGGAGCACCCGTGTGGGCCGTGAAAGAATGGGTCGGGAAAGTTTATCCGATCGGTACCCAAGCGAAGGATTTCCTAACACTCTACTCTCGCCAATTTAATTCGATCGAGCTCAATTCCACGCACTACGGAATTCCTGACGACACGACGGTCGCTCGCTGGCGCGAAGCAACGCCCAACGGATTTAAATTTAACGTCAAATTTTTTCAGAATATTTCGCATCACCACGCGCTTGATCAGAACGCTGTGCTCACGCGTGAATTCATTCAGAGTGTTATGTCTCTCGAGGATCGTCTCGGGCTTTGCTTCTTGCAACTCCCACCAACATTCTCGCCCGATAGCTTGAGCCATCTCCGAAATTTTTTAAAACAGATTCCACGCGATCTGCAGTTGGCCGTCGAAGTTCGGCACCCGGCGTTCTTTCATGATCATCACCTCGCCTCCCACCTTTTTGATTTGCTCCACGATTCGGGTTCGCACGCCGTCATTACCGACGTGGCCGGCCGCCGAGACGTCTTGCATACCTCGCTGCCGTCTTCTCGCGTGATGGTCCGATTCATTGGCAACGCGATCGATGAGATCGATGACGTCAGGCTTCAAGCGTGGACCGAGCGGTTAAATACGTGGATAAAAATGGGTCTCGAACAAGTCGAGTTCTTCGTTCACGAACCCGGAGACCGCACGGCGCCGGAAGTGATTGGGCGCTTCATCGACAGACTCAATGCCGAGTGCGGTCTGCACGTGCCGCGGTGGACGCCTGTCGATTCGCCTCAAGCGCCCCAGCTCTCGCTTCTTTGAGCTTTGGCGGAGTCGTTCGCTCTAAAGCCCGTGATTTTTTGCTATCTCAACGACTGCTTCGGCCCACTCTTCGCGCGCGTTTAGACACGGGATCGCAACATACTCGACGCCCCCGGCCTCTTTGAACGACTCTGCTCCGCGGATACCAATCTCTTCGATGGTTTCCAGGCAATCAGTCGTGAATGACGGGCAAACGACCGCTACGCGTTTGATTTCCTTTTTTGGAAATTCGGCGAGAACAACGTCGGTAAACGGCTGAATCCACGGGGTGCGCCCGAGTCGCGACTGAAACGAAACCGAATACTGTTGGCTGTGAAGGCCTAGCGTTTGCGCCAGCGCCCGAGCCGTCGCGTAGGATTGTGCGCGGTAGCAATCTCGATTTGTTGGCGTGAGCGTGCTGCAACAGTTCTCGCCGGCAAGGCAATGCCCAGGGCTGATGCGTTTCACATGTCGTTCGGGAAGACCGTGAAAACTCATGAGCAGGTGATCGGGCCGTTCTCTCTCCAGAATGGGCGCCACGATCTCCGAGAAACAAGTAATGAACGCCGGATGCTCGAAATAATCTTTTACAAAGGTGAGCTTGGCTTTCAAGTTCAACTTCTTGGCCGCGCGCTCACAGTCCTCTTTCGAGGAGCGAGTCGAGCTTTCGGCGTACTGTGGATAAAGAGGAAAAACAATGATCTCTTCTTGATCGGCAAGTTGTCGAAGGCCATTTTCTATTGAAGGTTGTCCGTAGCGCATCGCGCTCGCAACTTTGACGTCGGGGATCAGCGCCGCCACTCTCGCATCAAGATCTGACAAAAAATAGCGAAGTGGCGAACCCCGCTCAGTCCAGATCAATTTGTAAGCTTCGCTCGAGGCATGCTTGCGTTTGGGAACGATGAGGAGATGCACGAAGATCCAGCGGAGGAGCCACGGGATATCGATCACCCATTTATCCATCAAGAACTGCTTCAGATAACGACCGACAGCCTCAGGCTCAGGTGAATCGGGCGTACCGAGATTCAGAATCAGAAGTCCGCGCTTCGCTTTCGTCGTCATAACCACTGTCCTTCTGCCGCCAACCGACCGGGAAGTTTTGAAGCACGCTCAAGGATTTTTGCCAAACCAAGCTCTCCTAGGTAGTTACCCATCAAGAAAACATTGTTAGTTGGCGAATTGAGCACCGGCAAACTTTTTTCGAGATCGAGAGTATAATGCGGAATTCCCTGGGGCCAACGTGTCACGTGAACAGCCTGCGGCCTCTCGACCAGTCCAAAAATCACTGAACGCTCTTTTGAAATTAGGTCAGCAATTTCCGAATTAGACAGCTCGGTCAGCGCTGGTTTTGCAAGATTTGCGAGCGCTCCGCCCACAATCCACGTCTCCGAGAAGAGTGCGCTGGTGCGGTTTTCAAAAATAAAATCGTTTTTCAGAACTCCAAGCGCTCTTCGTTGTTCAACTTGAGGAATTAAAACACCGAAGCCTTTACTTTTTAGATCTGTCGTCTTGAAAAAAGCGGTCGCCGTCACGACTGGTGAAAGCTCAACTTTTTCGAGGAGCGCGGCTCTCGCTGGATCGATCGGTCTTAAAAGCCTGGCGGCAGCGCCGGGATTCGTCGCGATGATCACCGGAGAGGCTCCGGTCACCTGACGATCGAGCGCGTAAGAACTCTCGAAGTGAAACTTGACACCCTGGCGTTTCAGATAAATTTCAAGCGCCTCGATCAACTGGCCCATTCCGTTTAGCGGTGCGACGCTTCCTCGGTGGCGAGGCTTTTTTGAAGCGCGTCGCGCACTGAAAGCGCGCGCCAAAATCAGCCTTGCGCTCATTCTTGAGGGGTCACCGGCGTAAATACCTTGGAGCGCGGGCTCCAGAAGATAGCTTGCCGCTTCCTCACCGAGCGTCCGAATCCCCCACGTGCGAATCGATTCAGCCGCGGCCGGCCGCACCGCTTTCCGATTAAAAAAAGATAGGATTAAAAATTTCGCCAGCCGTAAGGTTGACCAGAAGCCGAGAGGCCAGCGACAGCATTTCGCGTTTCTAAAAATGTAGCGCCGCCGCGCGGTCGTTCGCGTTTCGAGCATCGGGACACCAACGGCTGCAAAAAGCTCTTCGACGAGGATCGAATTTAAAAAAGCGTTGGCCGCTGTCTCAACTAATCCTTCGGCCGTGGCGACGGTCGAGATCAAGCCGCCGCTCTTTGAGGCCGACTCATAAATCTCGATGTCATAGCCAGCACGGACTAAATAGTAGGCACTCACCAGACCAGAAAATCCCGCGCCGATAATCGTGATCGGCTTTTTCACTTCGCCACCTCGCCGGCGCTGGAATGATATTTTTCGTGGCCTTGTAAAGATTCACTCATTGCGACGACGAGAAGACTTTCGTGTCAGGAGCTTTCGCGCGCAGTCTCGCGTCGAGTGCCATGCAGGCGTTTCGTAAAAAAGGACGCCCCCGTTCGGTCAAAACCAACCGTCGTCCCTGAAGCTTGACGAGGCCGTCTTCAAAGAGACTCGAGATGAACTGACGAACATCATTCGCCTGCTCGTCACTCTCAAGTTCAACAGAACTTTTCGTCATGAACTCGAGAATTTGCTCGCGGTGCTTTCGATCCTCGGTGGTGAGAAGATGCCCGCGCAACGTCGGGATCTCGCCGTTCAAAACGCGGCGCTCGTAAACAGGAAGGACTTTTTCATTTTGATGAAAGCAGCCCGGCGCTTCAGAGATCGCCGAGACACCGAGTCCGATGAGAGCGTCGGTGCGACGATCTGCATAGCCCATGAAGTTGCGATGAAGTTCGCCCGTTCGCTCAGAGATCGACAACGAATCTTCGGGCAGCGCAAAATGATCCATGCCGATTTCGACATAACCTGCTTCTAGCAAAATACTGCGCGCGATTTCGTAAAGGCGGCGCTTCGCTTCGCCCTCTGGCAAGTCTTCGTCCTTAAAAAGGCGCTGGGCCGGTTTAATCCAGGGAACTTTGGCGAAAGAATAAAGCGCGATGCGGTCAGGACGAATCGCACAGGTGATCTCGGCCATCTCTCGAATCGACTCTTCGGTCTGTTTCGGGAGGCCGTAAATCAAATCAAAGTTGACCGAATCGTAACCAAGTTCGCGAGCGTCGTTGACGACCTGCTCGGTCATCGCACGAGGTTGAATTCGATTCACGAGACGCTGCACGTCTGGATTGAAGTCTTGAACTCCGAGCGAAACACGTCTGAACCCGAGGGCGTGGAGCGTTTCGAGCTGGGCGCGCGTTGTCCGGCGCGGATCGACTTCGATTGAGCCTTCAAAGTTTTTCGAATCGCGCGTCATTTGCGCCAGCATCGGCTCCAGGAGGCGCCGTAAGTTATCGGGCGACAAGAACGTGGGAGTCCCGCCGCCTAAATGGAGCTGAAGCAGCGGCCGCTCGGCCATTTCAGGGACAGCCTTCAAGTACGCCTGCCATTCTTTCTGAATGAGCGCGACGTAAGGCTCTTCGCGCGAATGGTCTTTCGTAATCGACGTGTTGCAGCCGCAAAACGTGCAGAGAGTTTCGCAAAATGGAATATGTAAATAGAGAGACCAGGTGGCGTCTGGTTTGGCGAAAGTCTCGCGCACATTTTCAATCCACTGCGCGGTCGTTGGATCATCTGTCCAGTACGGCACAGTCGGATAACTCGTGTAGCGCGGAGCGGGAATATCGTATTTTTTAAAAAGGTGAGAATCTGCGCTCGTGGTCATGCCATCACCTCTCGAATCAGTTGAACCATTTTTCGAACATTCGCTTCGGGCGTGTGCTGAAGAACTCCGTGCCCGAGCCCGCTGACCCAACCGGCACGATCTTCAATTGTCAGTTGACGGATAGACTCTAGGTACGTGCGCGCCCGCGATTCGAAATCAGCCGCGCTCAAAAATAGCAGGGATTGATCGAAATTGCCCTGGAGAAAACCGAGGGTTTGCGTTTTCAATGCCGACGTCATCTCCCAGCGATGATCAAGACCGAGTCCGCCCAGGACTCCTCGCTCACGAAACAGAGAATGAACCAGGTGCGACGGCTGAATACCTTTTGCGTAGTAACCTAACCGGCCCGGAAATTTTCGGGCGAGGCGTACGAGCGTTGAATCCATCGTTTCGGTCAACATCGCGGGCGACAATTCGCCGGCTGCGGTATCAAGCACCATCACGACTTCGGCGCCGCCCTCTAGCTGCAATTCAATATTCTGCGCAAGGAGCGGAACCACTTTTTCACAGAAAGGCCCAAAGAGATGAATCAGGCGTTTGGTCTGTGACAGTTCGCCCTTATGCGAGCCTTCGACGGCGTAGGCAAACAAGGTAAACGGCCCGCCGACAAATCCGATCAAGCTTTTGTCTCGTGGCAACCGCGCGCGGGTTGCGGCCATCGCCGCTTTCTGAAATCTCAAGCCGTCGACCGCTTCGTTCGGCGATCGCAAACGACCGATCGTTTCTTCGTTCAGTTTCCAAGCGAGCGTCGGTGCCGGATCGTACGTGAGACCCATGCCCATCGCCTCGAGCGGGAACAGAAGATCGCTGAAAAGAATCGCGAGATCGAAGTCGAAGTCTTGGATTGGCCCCATCGCGACTTCGGCCGCAAGATCGGGATTTTTACATAGCTCCATAAAAGAATGCTTCGCGCGAAGCGCTTGGTAATGTTTGTGATAGCGACCGGCTTGGCGCATGAACCAAATTGGCGGAACTGATTGAGGAATTCGGCTCAAGGCATTTTGAAAGCGAATGTTGGCCATAATTATGATTTCTCTCCGACCCACTGGTAACCGACACCACGCACGGATCTGATTTTTGGTTCGTTGCCACCAAGAACGTGGCGAAGGCGAACGACGGCATTATCGACTGTTCGGTGATTCGGGAATCGATCTTCGCCCCAGAGCTGATTTAAAATTTCGTCGCGGCTGACAACTCGCGGGGCTGACTCGACCAGAAGTTTCAAAAGTTGAAAATCTCTGGCGGGCAAGAACTCGCGCTGGCCTTCTTCGCTGACGATGGCCTGCGCCTCGAAGTCGATGGTCCGACCACCAATATGGACTTCGCGAGACGCCGCGTGATTTTCAAGCACGTGACGGATCCGAAGTAGCAACTCTTTTAAATGAAAGGGTTTCGGAATAAATTCTTCGGCGCCGATTTCATATCCCTCAAGGCGATGCTCGGCCGTGTTCATCGCTGTCATAAAAACGATTGGCATCGAGGATTGTGCGCGAATTTTTCGAGCGAGATCGAAACCTGATCCGTCAGGGAGCCCGACATCGAGCAAAATCAGATCAAACGTTAAATTCGCGACGGCGGTCTCACCTTCACTTTGAGTCTGCACCCAGTGGACCTCGTAACCTTCTTTTGCGAGGCGCTCCTTCAGCGTTTCGCCAAGCGACGCATCGTCTTCGACTAAGAGAATCTTCGTGGTTGTCATCGAAAGCCCGCTTCCTCCGGTGAGCTCGGGAGAAGAACCTCGAGCGCGAACCCCGAAGCCGCCTCAAGCACGTGGAGGCTGCCCCCCATGCGCTGACTTAACTTCATCGCGAGCGAAAGGCCCAGGCCACTTCCGCTCGTCGACGAGTGGCGTTCAAACATGCGCCCCAACCGACCAAAGTCGCCTCGAAAACCCCGGCCATCGTCGGCGAACCGAATGCGTGTCCATGGTCCTTCGCGCTGAATATCGATTTGAATTTTGGCGGAGCGCCCGTGCACCACCGAGTTTTGCGCAAGATTCTTAAAAATACTCTCAAGCGCTCGCCGATCGGCGTAAACGACCGATTCACCTTCGATCGCAACTGTCAGATCCGGCCAATAGTGCGCCAATAACGAGAGCAGGTCAGCTAATTCAATATGCTCGATCAAAAGCGGCGACTCAGATTCAGGTGCCGCCAGCATCAAAGAATTTTCGAGCTGAAGCTCGAGCCTGACGGTGTCTTTGACCAGTCGCTTTGCCACGCGCGATTGACCTGAGTCCTTGAGATCTTCTTCAAGAGCTTCGGTTTGCAGACGTAAACTCGAGAGCGACGTTTTCAAGTCGTGCGTAAACGCGGCCAAGAATTCCTGAATACGCCGCGCGCGTTTGAGATCATTACCGATTGACCAGAGAAGGGCCGCTCCACCGCATAAAAGCAAAATAACGAGCGTCACGCCTTCGCTCATGAGCATGCGGTGTTGGCGGGCAACTTCGTTCGCGATTTCCTGCGCAACAGTCGGCGAAGCGCTGCGTGCGAGGTCAGAAAGTCTAAAGCTTTGCTGAAGTC
>JAYTHQ010000443.1:0-2196 GCA_043732445.1 Bdellovibrionales bacterium
TCACGATTCCCCAAGCCGACCCACGAAGTCAGTCTGACGATCGTGATTGGCCGAGGCACGGGGTGGGACCCCGCCGGCGTCAATAGTGCGCTGGCAAAGGTGGCCGCCATCTACGCTCAGTGCGGAATTCGATTTCGATCCATCACAACGACGCTCGCAGACCTTCCGTATCGCTATAACGAAGTTAACGAAACACGCATCGAGGCGATCGCGCGCCTGATGCCGCGAGCTTTTCCAAAGCCGACGATTTATTTCACTTCAAAGTTTATCGACGAGAACGCGACGCTCGGTGGCGGTGCCTACGCGTGCTCACAAGGTTCGTGCGGAGCCGCAAAGGGTTCAATTTGGTTTACACGCCAAGTTTTAAACCCGCCGCCAACAGCAGCGAACCCACACCCAGGCCACTATGCAGCGTTTGAAGGTGACCCGCTAGCGATTCCCATCGCGCATGAAATCGGACACATGCTGGGCCTCCCCGAGCATGTCACGGGCGCAAGTCCAAACGTGATGCAGGCGAATTCAAATTTGATCAATGAGTCGATCACAGCCGAGCAGTGCGAAGTTTTTAAAACGAAAACGAACTTCATTCACCCGATTCAGCGCTAACTACGGAACCAGAATCGTTGCCTTTTGCGAGGTCGCCCGTTGGTATTTTTCGACCACCGTTTGCGCTGCCATTAGGCCCTCGCCTTTTCGCGCGATCGCAACGATCGAGCCTCCAGAGCCGCCGCCAAGCAGACGCGCACCAAAGATCGAACCGAGCTCGCCGCACAGATCGACGAGCAAATCGGCCTCCGGAACTGACATTTCGTAATCGCTTTTCATCGAGCGATGCGACTCCCGAAAGAGCTTTCCGAGACGAACGAAGTCGCCAGCTTTCAAAGCCCCGACAGCTTCATGAACCCGCGTATTTTCGGTCACGACATGGCGCGCGCGTTTTGCTTCGATCGCCCCGATCGTTTCCGCCTTCACGGCTAGTGCGATCATCTCAACGGTCGCGTCGCGAAGTGACGGAAGATCGAGTTGAAAACAAGCCGACTTACATTCAAGAACCCGGGCGCCGTAATCGCGGCCGGCCAGTTGGTGCTCGACGCCCGAATTGATGACAACGAGATCGAGCTCATCCAACGGGAATTTGATTTTCTCAAAGTGCAAAGTTTTAGTGTCGAAGACGAGTGCCTCGCCATATTTTGCGACCGCGCAGACCATTTGGTCTGTGATTCCGACATTGGTGGCGCCATTTGCAGCGACGTTTTCGGCGCCATTTCCGCTGATAAATTCGGTCTCGATTCGGTGGCCGATCTTGGCGAGTTCGACGTCGTCGAATTTTAAACCAAACGCTTCGCGGATGGCTTTTAAGACCGCAATCTTGAAGGCCGCTCGCGAGGCGAGGCTGCTTCCAACCGCTACGTTGGAATTGATATCGATTCCAAAACCGCGGATCCAGCCGCCGCTCCGCTTCGCCAGCTCTTCCCTTACGATCTTCGTTGCACCCTGCAAGTGATCAAACCACTGACCGGTTCTTTTCTCGGCGCCCAGGATGTACGTCGCTTCGCCAGCGCCTTTGACCGTCGACCGCGCAACAACCTGTTGGTCATCGCGCAACCGCAGTTTCACTTCAGTTTTCTGAGGAATCGCTGTCGGCAACACCCAACCATCGTTGCCGGGCGTCTCGTCTCCGATCAGATTCACACAGCCGTTCGCAAACGTAGAAATCACAGTTTCCGCGACGGCTGGTTTCGAAGACCTAAACAGACTCATCGTTTCTTTCCGTCGACTTCGCGCGCGAAATCCCATCAGCGGGAGCTTGAGATAAAAGTAGTCAGTACGAGACTAGTTTAGTCCACATCGGATCTTATTTCATTAAATACCGGAGGCGCAGCGAACGTAAACGAGGGAGCACTCACTGCGACCGACAGCGCAGCCGGAGGCGCAGCGAACATAGACAAACGACAAACCACAAACGACAAAACCGGAACCCCTGAGGGCTCCGGTCTCTTATTTAGCGGAACTGATCCATCCCAGACATTCTGTCTATGGAGGAGAGTCTCTCATCGCGAGGCGATGAGAGGCCTTGATTACATGCCGAATGCGCCGACGTCGCCGTTTCCATTGCCGCCACTTGACCCAATATCTGAGCGGATCGGTGTGACGTTTCCAGAGACAGTGGTGTTGCCGGCCGGGATCGTGTTGATC
>JAYTHQ010000444.1:0-20808 GCA_043732445.1 Bdellovibrionales bacterium
ATTCTCGGCCTTCGCGCCTACATTCTGCCGCTCTTTTTGGTTGCGGGGGCCGTCTGCTTTTCGTTCTCAGCCCTTCGGCGTCTGGCGAGCGTTAGGGCCTCGGGCTTTATCCTAATTATTTTTTCGGTTATCGTCGCGTACGCTTTGCAAATTTTCTTTCCTGATAATGCGGCCGCCTTCTTCAGAAACGTAACGACGCTTCGCGATGGTTTCTCAAACGCCGGTTTTGCGAACCTTTACGCGCAATCGTCTTTCGGCGTCGACCAGACCTTTACGTCAGTCAGCGATTTTATTTTGTTTTTTCCAAACGCGATCGGACACTATTTCTTGGGCCCGTTTCCTTGGGAAGTGCGGGGGCTGACCCAAGCGGTCTCGCTGGTGGAGGCCGCGATCGTCTATGTCTGCGTCGTCCCGACGCTAAGAGGTATTGCGCTTGCGTATCGCCGAGCGCCGTTTACAACAACGGCTTTAATCTCGTTCGTTTTTGTGCTTTCGGTTACTCAAGCTTTGGTTATCGGAAACATGGGTACGATTTATCGTCACCGAACTTTATCGCTTCTGGTTTTGCTGATTTTCACGGGTGAAGGGTTTTATGGATTCGCGAAGAAAAATACTCCGGCTGTTCTCGCGACTTAACGTCGGAGGGCCAGCGATACACGTCGTCAACCTTTCGGCGGGTCTTGTGCCGTTTGGCTACGAGACGCTTTTGGTCGTCGGATCAGCCGACGCCTCTGAAGGTTCGATGGAATCGCTAGCTAATGATGCGAACGTCAGGCTGAAAATCGTGCCCACGTTCCAGGCCGCGATTTCACCCTGGAAAGATGCTTTTACCCTCTTTGCCTTCATTCGACTGATACGCAAAGAGCGACCAGAAATCGTTCACACCCACACTTTCAAAGCAGGTTTACTAGGCCGACTCGCGGCTTGGATCACTGGTGTCCCCGTGATCGTGCATACGTATCACGGGCATCTGCTCACGGGTTACGGATCGACTTTCAAATCGACAATTTTTAAATGGGTCGAGACATTCTTAGCAAAAATCACGACGCGTATTATTACTGTTTCCAATCAGGTGGCGATCGACATCATTAACGCGGGGATCGCTCCGCGTGAGAAGGTTGAGTCCATTGAACTCGGTTTCGACGTTGAGAAGCTTCGGGCCGATTTTGAAAAGCCCGCAACGCTCAGGCAAGATTTTCAGATTCCAAAATCGGCTTTCGTGGTCGGTATCGTCGGCAGACTCGTTCCGGTTAAAGCGGTCGATCTTTTTCTAAAGGCTCTTTGCCCACTTTTGGCGTCAGATCAAAATCTCTACCTGACAATCATCGGCGACGGTATTGAACGTCAGCAGCTCGAAGCACTAGCCGATGCGCTGTCGGCGCCCGATCGTCAGCGCGTGGTCTTTACGGGCTGGCGGCACCCGGTCACATCAGATCTCTCAGACCTCGATCTGTGCATCTGCTCTTCGAAAAACGAGGGCACGTCGGTTTCGGTCATTGAAGCAGCGATGGCAGGCATTCCGGTCATCTCGACGAGCGTCGGCGGGATGGCCGATCTCCTCGAGAACGGGCGATGGGGGCGACTGATTGAACAAAACGAAGTTGTTTTGCGAAACGCGGTCCGCGAGCATCGCCTTGCCGCGCGGGATGACCGCAACGAAGACACTTCGCTTCACTTCCAGAAGCGTTTCGCGGTCGGCCGTCTCTTAAGCGATGTCGATCAGACTTACCAGCAGCTGATTGAGAAAACGAATCATGTTGAGCCCTAATGTCGATTTGAAAACAGTCGCTGGTTTCGGTCAGGAATGGACCAGCTTTGATCAGTCGGATCTCGACTCGGGCCATCTCCGTTCGCTGTTTGATAAGTACTTTAAAATTTTTCCCTGGGCTTCGATCGACGAGACGACAGCCGTCGGCGCTGATTTCGGTTGTGGCTCCGGACGCTGGGCAAAGTTCGTCGCTCCGCGCGTTGCACGGCTTCATCTCATCGACGCAAGCTCGGCAGCTCTTGCGGTCGCAAGCAACGCACTCGCAGATGAGCCGAACGTGACTTTCCATTGCTCGTCGGTCGAAGGCGCACCCTTAGCAGAAAACTCGCTCGACTTCGCTTACTCGCTCGGCGTCCTTCACCATTTGCCAGATACGCAAAAAGCCATTTCTGATATCAACAAAACTCTGAAAGCCGGCGCACCTTTTTTAGTTTATCTCTATTATGCATTTGACCAACGGCCGGTTTGGTTTCGTGCTCTCTGGGCAGTGAGCGACCTTATTCGAAAAGTGATCTGCCGGCTCCCCTATTCTGTTCGCCATTTTCTCACCCAAGTGATTGCCGGCGTGATCTACTGGCCACTCGCAAAGACCGGTGCGGGCCTTCGCTACCTGAATTTGCGCCCGCGCTCGTGGCCGCTCGCATTTTATTGTGACCAGCCTTTTTACGTTATGAGAAACGATGCGCTCGATCGTTTCGGCACGCGCCTCGAGAAGCGCTTCACGAAAGCGCAGATCACCAACATGCTCACGCGCGGTGGCTTTGAGAAGATTTCGTTTTCTGATGAAGAGCCCTACTGGTGCGCGGTGGCTTACAAGAAGGACCTTCGATGATGCATTTCAAAAGAATTTTGGCGATCGGCGCCCACCCCGACGATGTCGAGTTTGGCTGCCTAGGTTTGTTGTTAAAGCAGCCCCGCTCGACCGCGACGCACATTTACGTCGCGAGTCTCGGATCGAAGGGCGATCCGTCCACTGGCACGGCACGACGTGATGAAAGCTTAAGTGCTCTAGAAATACTCGGACCTCAGTCAGTTACCGTACGTGAAGCGGCTGGTCTCGCCGCCTCTGATTTCGATGACGTCCTTCAGCAGCTCACTGGGCTCATCAACGACGTGCAGCCTGATTTAATCTTAACTCTTGGACCGCAAGACACCCATCAGGAGCATCGCCGCATTTACGAGATCACGCTTGCGGCCGCTCGTCGCTCAAAAGCGAGCATTCTCAACTACGCGATTCTGAGCAACACTCTCGACTTTAAACCCTCACTCTTTGTTGATGTGAGCGACGTCATAACGAAGAAAAAAGAGGCGCTCGCGAGACATCGCTCACAGCGAGACAAGTACTACATGACACCAGAGTATTTTGAGATTTTTCATTCACACAATTACGCGAGTCTACACGGAATTCGTTATTCAGAATCTTACGAGGTCGTACGTCTCTTCAATTGAAAAACACGCGCTAATAAGTTTTTCACGACGATCAAGCACAAAATCAAAAATCGGCGATCGACAATGATCGACGGCGAATTTGCGAAACAAAGCCCTAGGCATTGCAATGCGGACCCTTCTAGACCGTTGGCCGAAAGTGCTCCAATCTTGCAAAGATCGCCCAATCGCAAAAGTTTTTTATATACCTTCTCGCCAGAAGGACCCGGCCAATGCGCTTCGACAGAAGTTTTCAAGTTCGCCATCACGAGCGAGACCGAGCGCAAATACTGAGTCGGCCGTGTATTTCGATCGTGTCTCCGGTAGAGAACACTCGTGACCGGAACAAACACAACATTTCCGCTCAATCCCAGTCGAAATAAAAACTGAAAATCTTCGCTGCCCGACATTTCACGGCTTTCTAAAAATCCGCCAAGTGCCGTGAAAGACGACGCCCGAAGTACGGTTGCGCCCAATGGTAAGATAACTTGCCTGAAAAGAGCGGAGGACAAATCGCCACTAGCACCTGGGGCCGGTGCGCTGATGGTCTGCTCGGAGCGTTGACCGTCGCTCCAAGTCTGGATCGCGCTGTAGGCCGCCACGACGTCAGGGTGTACCCCACTCAAGACCTCGGTCACTTTAAACAGAGAACGTGAAACGAGCACATCATCTGAATCAAAAAACTGAAGCCAGTCGGCATGCAACGAACTGACAGCGAAGTTCGCACCTCGGTTCCGGGCAGCGCCGCGCTCGGAATTTTTTTGTGAAATAAGATGAAAATTCGGCCGACCTCTCGGCATGCGCGGATCGTCCGCAACGCCGTCTGAGCTTCCGTCATCAACAACTACGACGTCGAGTGTCCACCCGGGCGCTAGCTCCTGAGCGAGGATCGTTTCGAGTGCTTCGAATAAATAGTCTTTGCGGTTGTAAACCGGAATGACGAATGCCAACCGTGTGGTCGAGATGATCGATGTCTTCAAACGTACGAGACCGGAGCCGCTGTTGAATAAATCTTGCTCTGATACACATGCAGCATCACATCTTGAGCAACCACGCTCGACGGCGGCTGAAGCGCCGTCGTCTTACTTGCTTGAACTTGAAAAACAAAACCTGACGCCTCGAGCATCGGCAGCAGTCGACTCAAGATACGGTCACGACCTGGAAGATTATGATGACATTCTATCACCATCTCGTTGATCAAACCGAGACGGCCTTGAGTTGCGACGTCGGTCAAGCATTCGCTTTCGGCGCCCTCAATATCCATTTTCATAAAATCAAATTGCGTTGTTAGAAAAGGAACTAGGCTTCTAACTTGTACGACTTGTTCTGATGGCGCCTGGTTACGGGCTTCTAAGAGGCTTGCGCCAAGACTCCCTTCGCGGTCGGTATGAAAAATCGCTTCGCCGTCTTTGTCCGACAGCGCGACTTGATTCAGAACGACGTTTTTCAAACCATTTCTTTCCACATTCTCTTTTAATAAACCAAATGTCCGTTGGTCGGGCTCAAACGCGAAAATCAACGCGTTCGGATAAAGCCATTTAAAATAAAGAACAGAAATTCCAATGTTGCTGCCGGCATCGAGGATTTTAGGCGTCTCGTTCGGCGCATGAAAGAAATAGCTCGCTTCGATAAAAATCTCTTCGAACAAATAAGCGAACGTCGAGTAGTCGAAAAAACAAACGTTGAAGCCAAGAAATGTTTCTGTTGTCCGCTTCTGCCCTGTTAGTTGCAACCACCTCGCTTTCAGACGAATTCGAACATAGGCCGCGAAAACGCTCCACTTACGAGGAGTGGCACTCGAGCGCAACCGCGCAAACGCGATCAGTAGGCTATAGAAATCGACGACCATACTCAGATCCTTAATCAGCAGTTGGCAACGAAGTTTCAAGACTCCAGAGCATAAACCGCTTTGATGTTAAGTTTGTACTGGAACCCGCGTCGAGTGCCAATTTCGCTTTTGGGAAGAGGCGCCGGGTCGCGGTACCGGTCGTCACCCCCTGATGGCTCATAAAACTCTCAAGAGGAAATGCAAACCCTTGTTTACGGCGATGCACAATGTCGGACCCGAGCACCTCTTCATAAGCGTCCTTCAAAATCTTTTTTGTCGAAAAAGCGTCAAACTTGAAGTGCGTCGGCAAACGAAATGCGAACTCCGTGAGATCACGGTCAAGAAGTGGTGACCGAACTTCAAGGCCATGGCTCATGCTCATCCGATCGACTTTCGGGAGCAGATCGTCAAACAGATAGGTCTTATAATTGTAGTAGAGAATCTTCTCGCCGATCTGAAGTCCTTTGGTTCTGTCGTCCCAAAGTCGAATCTGCTCATCGAAACCAGGGGTTTTTTCACCGAGATACGATTCAAGATCTGACTCCGAAAAAAATGAATTCCAGAGGGCTAAACGTTCGATCAAAGGCCTGCCGAGCGCGCTTTGGAACCTCTGCATTTTACCGAACGCGCTACGAGGCTTAGCGCCAAGCCACCGCGCCGGCGACGCCATCGGCGAGAGAAGAAGCTGCCAGAGTGTTTTATATTTTTCCGACATAAGAGCGGCGCGGAATCGCAAGTATCCGCCAAAGAGTTCGTCGCCCCCGTCGCCCGACAAGACGACCGATAGGTGACGTTTGGCTTCTCGACAAATAAGAAAGGTTGGAATCGCCGAGCTATCGCCAAACGGATCGCCAAATCGACTCATAATTTCGCGAGCGTTCTCAGCACCCGCCGCGATCTCTATTTCATGATGATCCGATCCGATTCGTTGGGCGACGGCGCGGGCGAATTTTGATTCGTCGTACTGGTGACTTAAACGATCGTTAGCAAAGGCTGCAGCAAACGTTTTCAATTTTCGCGGGCTCACCCGTTTTGCGGCCTCGAGCGCGACGATGCTCGAGTCGAGCCCACCGCTGAGGAAACTGCCCAGTGGAACATCTGACATCAAACGCTTTTCAACCGCGCGCCCAACTAAATGGCGCAGCTCTGATTTTGCATCAGCATAAGAGAGCGTGTGCCGCGTTTGACCGAGCGGGACGTCCCAATACTGTTGAACCGGTGCGGGCCCCTTTGCAAAATCAATCAGTTGAAAATGACCTGCCGGCAATTTTCGAATTCGTCGGTAAATCGTATGCGGATACGGAACGTAACCGAAGATCAGTGATTCCTTCACGCATTCGTGATCAATTGAAAAGTCGCCGCCCTCAAGGCACAGAAGGGCTTTGATCTCTGATGCGAACGCGAAACGACGTCCGTCCCAGTACGTGTAGATCGGTTTTTTTCCGGCCGGATCAACCGCGAGAAGGAGCGACTTTGCGCGGTGGTCGTAAAACCCAAAAGCAAACATGCCGTCTAGTTTTGAAAGATAGCTCGCACCGTGCTGAGCGAGACCTTTCATCAAAACTTCGGTGTCAGAATCGCTTTGGAAGTGCTCGTTCTGAAATTCGACCTTCAAATCTTTGAAGTTATAAATCTCCCCGTTATACGTCAGTGAGTTACCGACGGCATCCCGCATGGGCTGACGACCTCGTGAAGAGATGTCGATGACCGAGAGGCGCCGATGACCGAAGCCAATCTGGTTGCTTTCGGAAATCCAAATATCGCCGTCGTCGGGACCCCTCGATTTAATGCTTTCGGTTGCCGACGCTAACGCTTCACGTGGAAAGCTCGGCGGCGCTTCAGAGCTGACAGAAAGAAACCCCACGATGCCGCACAAAACCGACCTCGTTAATTGCGATGAGTAACAACGAAACCAAAGACGGCCGCCGTCATTATAAACGTACCGATGTTAATCCAAAGATTCGTGTCTCGGACGGTATGATCTTCTTTGACGACGATAATATCGTCAGCTTGAAGAACCGGATTCGAATCGGGCGACGTTAATGCTTCACGGACCGAAAGATCGCGCAGGTTCAATTGTCCATTCGCTAATTTCGAAGAAATTAAAATATGATCAGAGTTCGCCGCATCGATCGGCCCGCCTGCAAATGAAATCGCGTCAAGAAAGCGTGTGCCGAGTGGCATGTAGTGAACACCTGGGAACTGAACCGCGCCCCAAATATTCGCTTTGAACAACACTTCGTTTTTCTTTGTCGACGAAAAAAATACGCCGCCGGTCTTCGCTTGAGGATCATCTCGCCGAACGGTGAAAGGCTCAGACGCCCCGCTCGTCGCCATGCCATCAGCGGCAAATGCGATATTCAAAAATGCCAGCTGAACAACGAGGATCGCGCTAAGAATGCTTTTCATTAAGGTCCACCTTTGCCGGCCATATAGTGAAGAGTAACGTACTGACATTAAACCTATCGTGCAAGACTCAGTAATCGATCGACCGTCGTCGACAACTGAAAATCGGCCTCAACGAACGCGCGCGGTCGATAGAGGTCGATTTCAGATAAAAACCGTTGAAATCGGACTTTGAGATCCGCTTCATCTTTGAAATCGAGCCCGCAACTGGGCGACAAGTAAGGGCAGCTCGACGCTCCCGGATATGTTCGCGACATCAGTTTGAGACTGCCGGGATTCCAGTGAAATGTCGGAACGCCGCAGCTCCAGGCTTCAAACATTGCGAGCCCTTGCGTTTCGGTACGCGACAAAAACAGAACCGCCCGTGAGCCACGAAGCAGCTCACGAAACTCATCACGTTCGAACTGGCCAGCTCGAAGCCAACGATAGGCAAGTCCCTGTTCCGTCAGCTCCCTCAAAACTGCCGCCCGAATATGAGGCTCCGGATTTTTGTCATAAACCAAAATAGTTTTTGTGCGCGGCGGCTTTAACGCTGGTGACCAATACTTCGTGTCAATTCCCAGAGGCCAAACCTGGATTCTCATCGCCACGTGGCTCAGTCGCAAAAACAGATTTTTGATCCATTCGCTCGGCAGTAAATAGAGATCTATGAGAGGATCTTCCGCGATGCCTCCACCCTCATCAGGAAAATTGACGATGAGGGGCCCAGCGATCAATCGATCGATTCGGCCCGCCGATTTTTCCCGAATTGCCCACCGGAGGCACTCCACATCTCGAAGCACCAGGCAGACCTTGTAACTTCTCGCAGACGAGAAGTCGTTTTCGGAAAATGGCAGACCGCGCTGGCGCAAATCTTCGACAACGCTCTTCGGCAAGGTGACGCCGCCACCAACTTTTCGGCGTTGCGTGAGAACCGCCCAGTGGCCGTGCCAAAGCGCTTCCTTCAAAACGATTTTAATCAGACTCCAGAGCCGAGACCGGCGCGTCCGTGGCCACGAATGCAGGATATTGATTTGGCTGGTCTCGGCCGCGGTCGTCATAATTGAAACTCTATCGAAGTCTCGGCGGGAGTCGCCAAATTATCGTCACTATCGACACTTTTTTTATTCTCTCCGAACCACGATGATGCCATCGTCAGACAGATGAATCACAACCCTGATGAATTTTTCGTTGCGCCCCACCGCATCCACCGCTTTGTCGAGGGCGAAACCTATACCTCCAGTTTTGGCAGCCAGTGGCACCTGTTTCCAAAAACTCAACTAGATTCGTTTTCAAAACTCGCTATCACGCGCGTTCGCCTCCGCAGAAGCCTTGGTGAGCAGCTTTGGCAAACCCTCAAAGGTCAGACGGTTCTTGAAGTCGGCGCTGGCGCCGGTCGATTCACCGAAATACTTTTAGAGCAAGGTGCACGAGTGGTTTCGGTTGACCTCAGTTCAGCTGTCGACGTGAACGCGGCGAACTTTCAGCCCAATGCGACTCACGCCGTGATTCAAGCCGACGTGATGGCTCTTCCGTTCGAGCTTCAAAAATTTGATATTGTCGTCTGCCTCGGTGTGATTCAACACACACCTGATTCTGAACGAAGTATTTTAAAACTCGCCGAACAGGTGAAACCTGACGGCTGGCTCGTCATCGACCACTATCGATGGACGTGGTCGGCCGCGTCGTTGCGACCGCTTTACCGCATGATTTTGAAACGTCTCCCGCACCAAACGTCGTTTTCGCTTCTTCAGACAGCCGCGCGGTTTTGGCTCCCCCTTCACCGTCGCGCCCGAAATTCAAAGTTGACAAAAGTCGTCTTAAACCGCGTTTCGCCAATGATTACTTATTACGACGCCTTTCCGACCTTAAGTGAAGACGCGCAACGAGAATGGGCGCTACTCGATACATTTGACGCGCTCACCGATTGGTACAAACGCTTTCGAAACACAAAACAAATTCGCAAAACACTCGTACAAATCGGTTTCAACGAGATTTCCGCGATCGAAGATGGAAACGGCGTCGAAGCGCGCGCGCGCCGACCGCTCACGCAATAAGTGATTCGCACGCAGCTCTCAAACACTCTTTTGACCAAAATTCTGACGCTGATCGGCGGCCTGATCCAGGGTATCTTTGTCACCCGCCTCTTAGGCGCTGAGGGGAAAGGTCTTTTCTCTTACTTTCAGGCCAATGTCGGGTTTCTAACTTTGGCGTTGGGTGTCGCGCTGCCGACCGCGATTACTTATTTTGCTGCCAATCAACGTATTGCAGTCCATAAACTTCTCGGTATTGGTTATGCCGCAGCGTTTGGCGCGCTGCTTATAGTAGCCGGCTTTGTCGCATTGAACATGCGAGCAAACGGTTTTGAATTTTTCTTGCCTCATGAAGCAAAGACCAATTTCTTCGCGGTTTATTTTTGTCTTTCGTTTTTTTGCTTTTTTATCAATGGGATCTACACCCAAATCTTTGCCGGTCGCGCTCGTTTTGCGTTCGTCAACCGCGTCGAATTTATGTTCTCACTGGCGCGAGTCCTCGTTTTTGGTGGAATTTTTGTCGCGCGCGCACTCGTGCCGGCAATGAAGGTCTCGCTCGACGACTTAAGTCTCCGGCCGACTTTGTTCGCTGCGGATCTCGCGTTTTCCGTTGGCACGTTCGTTATTTACTATGTCGCAACTCGCGTTTTGCTAAAGGAAAAAGCCGATTTTAATCTACGATGGGCGCGCGATTTAAAGCCTGTCTTCAATTTCATTTATCCGCTCTATCTTGCGGCATTGATGGCGTTCCTCTACAATCGATGCGACCTCTGGATCATCGAGCACTTTCGGGGGCTTCGCGAATTCGGACTTTATTCCGTCGCGGCCGGCGGCGCGCAACTCTTGCTCTTTTTTCCAACCGCTATCAACTCAGTCCTTTACACGTACCTCACCAAGGCCCAGCACGAAAGTCGCCTCGATATTTTCTCGAAGATTTCAAAAGCGAACTTGCTAGTCGTTGGTTTGGCCGGTTCGTGCTTATTTATGATGGCGGGCTGGCTCGTACCAGCTTTTTACGGTGTCGAATTTTCTGAAGCCGTGACTCCACTTCGAATTTTGGTCGTGGCAAATTTTATGGTGAGCATTAAATTCTTATTCATTCTTTTCAATCAAATCACCGAAAATCTGAAAGAAAATATTCTCTCGGAACTCATCGTGGGCCTCATTTCAATCGCGCTGAATCTTAAGTTTATTCCAATCTATGGGCTTCGCGCGGCCAGCTATACTCTTTTACTTTCTCACACCTTAGCGCTGGGGTTTCTTTTGCTTATGTTTCGACGTAGGCAAAAGGTTCGTTTAAATGAGTATCTGATTCCCACTCTTCATGATATAAACGGGTATGGTTTATTCGCGTGGCAGCAAGGCCTCGTTTTGCTGGCCGCGACAGTTGGGCAGTCCTCAAAAATATTCAAGAGGCCCCGGCCCCCAAAGTGACCATCCGCTATTTTGGGCACGGTAGCGAAAGCGAAGACCATTTCGCCGCAATTGGTCTTTAAACAAAGATGCAAACGGCGTGTGCGCGCCTTCGATAGTTTTCAATTTTAAGTTAAACACTGTCTTTTGCCCCTCAAACTCTAAAGTCGCGACGTTCACTTCAGGATTGAACTGAAACGTTCCAGAATACGAATCACTTGATTTTTCTGCACGTAAACGCGCTTTTTGGAAAACGTCGTCAACAAGCTTCAACTTATCGGTCAACGACAGCTCGCGCGGAAAGTAGTCAGCGCGCAAAACTTTACAGGGGGCACCTCCCGCCAGCGAACCTGACGGAATATCTTTATTCACCAAGGAGCGTGCCGCGACTACGACATAGGAGCCAATCGTAACACCTGGATTTATCCAGGCATTCGGTAACCAAACGCTATCGCCAAGCGTGACCGGCCCCCATTGCGACGGCGCACCGAGATTGTAGGCGTCAAGATAAGCCCCGTGCGTGAATATTTTAGTTTCAATTCCGCAACCAAGTTCGTGTCCGACAGTGACTCCAGACGCGGTGTTGATCTGTGATTGCACTCCCATATGAAACCAGTCACCAGCTTTTAGAAAAGCGCCGGGGTCAAAGCACGATCCTCCGCCGATCGTCGCAAAACGATCTATATACGCTTCGCGGCCGATTTCGACTTTCGTTCCTTCGATTCGAGCACCTTCATTTACGATGCTCCCCGCGCCGAGAAACCCCGATTCGACATTGATCACGGCCGACGGATGAATTTGACAATGCGATCCGATCTTAAAAGACATGCTCAAATCGCTTCCTTTCGGCGGGCGCCGCAATCGACCAAGTAAAACAAAATTAGAATGCAAAGGCCACCGATCTCAGTCCATAAAAAATACGGGCTCAAGACTCTCTGCATCTGCGCTTCTAGCGTGAGATAAGGATGCTTCGGAAACGAGAAGCCCGCTAAAGGCCAAAAAAGAATGCGCTGATTCCAATCAAAGCTAAAGGGCACAAAGAGCGCGTCGCCCAAATTATCGACGAAAAGATGCGTGAAAATGCCAAACGCGACCGTCGCGAGCGCTGCCGATTTGCGAATTGCCGCGATCAGAATCCAAACGATTAAAAATGCCAAGGTGTGCGCGAACAAACGGGTTCCGTGAAACTGACCTGGCCAAAGATACCGGAGTGGCTTATCGATCAAATCCGGCAAAAGCGCGCCGATGAACAACGGCGTCAATGGTCGAAAAATTTTAAAGGGTCGCGCCATGAGTCGCGCCGATCCCAAATGCCCAAACACAAACATGAGATGATTAAACGAACTCCTCGTGAATTAGTCCATTTATTCTCGGCGTTTTGACGAACTTCGAGTCGTCGTAAAAAATGATCAGACCCATCAATAAAAGCCGCAGAAAAGCTAGACTTTCGCTCGACGAGTGTCCTGTTCTCGTCAAGAAATTTTAGACAAGTGCTGGTCCTCCCGATTCTTCACAATCATCAGGAGGGATCACGGATGAAATTCTCAAAACGTCTCGTCACTTTCTCAGTTCTGATCACGGCTTCGATGACGCTGAGTGCGTGCGCCCCGAAATCTGGCTTCGCGGCTGATGAATCAAACCAAGAATCAAAGTCGAGCAGTGAAGCCGCTCCGGCTCCCGCCGACGCTCTCCCGCTTCCCGTCACGCCTGATGTCACAAAGTTACAAGCCGCAACAATTCTACGCGGCTACCAACATCTCGACCCGAATCATCTGGTGCCGACGGGACTTCTCGAAAAAGCCGTCGTCTACTTCGATCAAAACAAATCGCGCTTCGCAAACAAATCGTTCATTGTAGTCTGCGATTTTTCAATAAATTCAAAAAATAAACGTTTCTTTATTATCAATCTCGCAACGGGCGCTGTCGCAGCTTACGCGGTCGCGCACGGAAGCGGCTCAGATCCAGACAATGACGGCAACGCGACGAAATTTTCAAATGTAGATGGCTCGAACGCGTCGTCGGTTGGCTTCTACAGAACCGCCGAGACCTACACGGGCAAACATGGTTACTCACTTCGAATCGATGGCCTCTCCTCAACAAATTCAAACGTTCGCGGCCGCGCAATCGTCATTCACGGTGCGAATTACGTTGAGGCCTCGTATATTCGCTCAGCCGGCCATGCCGGCCGCAGCTGGGGTTGCTTTGCGGTTGCCGAAAGTTTGAAAGCTGAAGTGATCAATAAGATCAAAGGCGGCGCGCTGATTTACGCCGATGTTTCGCATTCACCCAAATCTATCTAAACCGACAGATCTTCGCTCTAACCGGAATAAAATCTACGAGGGAGCTCATCGAGAGTTCCCTCTTTTATTTTGAGCACAAATGAAGCTCAATGAAGCTCAATGAAGCTCAATGATACCTACTGATACTTAATGACGCGCGCTTGAATCGACCGCAAAAAGTGCCGTGCCGGTGATCACCAAGACAATTAAGATCTGAAATCCCAGATGCATCATTATATTAGAAATCACAGCAGGAGCGGCTTTGCGGGTCAAGAAGAACTGCTTGGCAGGTCGCGGGCGATCTGTAACGCTCACGCTTGAACAACGACATTTGGCACCAAGCTGAAGCAACACCTGAGGGGATCCTTCCGATGTCACAAACTCAATCGCAACCACTCAAGCGCGGCGGAATCGGGCTCTTAGGCGCAACCACTCTCGGAATCGTCATGCTGTCGCCGGCCATGACACTTTACGGTGGGTTCGGCCCAGCCTATTTGAATGCGGGCTCGGCGGCACCACTCGCTTTTATCTGGGCGTTGTTCGCAACTCTTCCGACCGCATTTAGTTATATTATCCTTTCAAAGGATTATCCGACGTCAGGCAGCGCGGCTGCGTGGGTTGAAAAGGCATTTTCAAAACAAGTCAGCATCTGGGCCGGTTGGATGGTCTTTCTTTACTACCTCACAAACTTTATTATTCAGCCCGTCACGGTCGGCGTTTTTGCGGGGAACCTGTTTCAGCTCGCTCACATCTCGCCAAACTTTTTTACGTTCGGTTTGGCTGCGATCGTTTGTCTCGGCTGGAGCGCCACGTTCGTTTATCGCGGTATTTCGATTTCAAGTCGCGGCGCCCTCGTCTTTCTTCTTCTTGAAACGGCGGTCGTTACCGCCCTTTGCGTCGGCGTCGTGATGGCGGCTTCGCGCAGCGGTGCGCAGCTCACGACCACCGGTTTTCATATCGCGTCGTCGCCGGGCGGTAGCTCCGGGGTTTTCCGCGCAATGGTTTTTGCCATCTTAGCCTTCTGCGGATTTGACGTCGTCAGCACCTTATCCGAAGAAACGAAGGACCCTGAAAAAACAATTCCTCGCGCAACGATTTTATCGCTCGTTCTGTACGCTGGAATTATTATTGTCGGAATTTGGGCCCTCACCTACGGCGGCTCGCGCGAAGAACTTCAGAAAATTGCCGAGTCAGGCCAGATGCCCATCTCTGAGGTCGCGCGAAAGATCTGGGGCATCGGCGGTCTGTTAATTCCGATCACGGGTCTCTCAGCCGCGCTCGGTCTAACGATTGCGACCGCAATCGGTTCAAGCCGCGTTTTGTTTAGTATGTCGCGTGCAGGCCTCGCACCAAAAAGATTCTGTGAACTCAGCGCCTCGAGCACGCCAAAAAATGCACTTCACTTAATCTTCGGTGTCGCGCTCGTTTTAACTTTGGTCACCGGCGTTTTCTTAGGTTCCTACGACGCCTATGTTTGGTGGGGCACGACCTCGACATTTTTTGCGATGGTGACTTATCTTTTAGTCAACGCGTCCAATTTGGTTTTGAACCACCACCGCTCACGAACAAGCATCAAAGCTTTTCTCGGTTACGTGATCATCCCTGGCGTCGGACTTTTGATCGATGCTTATCTTTTGTATCGCACATTCTTCATCGAACTCTGGGGCCAAGGTTGGGCGACCGGTCAAAGTGTCGTTGTGTTCGATCTTCTTTGTTGCGGCGTGGCTCTTGCCGTCGCGATTCGCGGCCGCAAAACACAGGTCGTATTCGCATGAAATTCCTGATCATCGCATTCGTTGTTTTACTTCAAGGGGCAGCTTGGGCGACAAACCTCGACCGCGCTCCTTCAGTGTCAAGGCTCCGGCTAAAATCGAACTGGAAAATTCAAGACTCAGACTTAGTTTTGTTAGGTGGCGCGGTCGTCTCGACCGACGCGTTTAATTATCATTCGTGGCAGCCGGCCACTGTGCCCTCGACAGTTCTGGCAAACCTGGCGGGGCCGCATCTCGGTGATGGAACGGCTGACGATCCATTTGTCGGGCTGAATTGGCTCAAGCTACCGGGGTCGGGACCCTATTATCCCATCGGCAAGAACTACAGCGAAGTCGAAACGCCGCCCACGAGTCCGTTCGGCCACGCATGGTGGTACCGCACGGAATTTACTCTGACAGCGGCGCAAGTCGCGCTGTTTGCTGATTTAAACTTTAAAGGCATCACTTACGGCGCCGAGATTTGGCTAAACGGTTTTAAACTCGCGAGCCCCGCCGAAACGCGAGGCTCCTACCGCCAGTTTAAATACTCCGTCGCTAGTCATTTAAAATCGGGCGAAAACGTGTTAGCGGTTCTGGTTTATCCACCGGCACCGACAGATTTGACCGCGAGCTGGGTCGACTGGAATCCGACACCGCAAGATAAAAACATGGGCCTCTGGCGCGAAGTCTTCTTGGATTTTCACGGCGCGGTCAGCATTCAGCACCCGTTTGTGACAAGTGACATTCATTTTCCGAAAGCCGACCAAGCCGATCTCACAATTCTGTCCGATCTGACAAATGCATCGGCACAACCTGTCACCGGTACTTTGACGGCAAAGACCGAAGGCATCGAAATTTCGCAAACCGTCACGCTAGGCCCGAACGAAACAAAAACAGCGACGTTCACGCCGGCCTCATTTGCAGCGTTAAAAATTCAAAAGCCCGCACTTTGGTGGCCTTGGCAAATGGGTCGAGCCACACTTCACTCTCTTGAACTGACCTTTGAACTCAATCACGCGGTTTCAGATTCGGTGAAATACGAGTACGGCATTCGAAAAATGGAATCGCACCTGACTCCCGAAGGTTCGCGACTTTTCTCGGTGAATGAAAAGCCCATCTTTATTCGTGGCGGCGGCTGGGCGTCTGATTTACTTCTTCGTTTCTCGACATCTCGTCAAAAAACTGAACTCGCTTACATCAGGCAACTCGGCCTCAATGCCGTTCGCATGGAAGGGCGTTTCGAAACCGAAAGCTTTTTATCGCTCACTGACCGCGAAGGCATTTTAGTCCTTCCGGGCTGGGTCTGCTGCAACGCCTGGCAAAACAATACGACCTGGACACCTGAGCACTTCGACATCGCGAAAGCTTCGCTGAGTGATCAACTTTACGAACTCAGGGCCCATGCAAGCATCTTGGCCTTCATGTACGGGAGCGATGAGGCACCGCCGGCGCCGCTCGAAAAAATCTACCTCGACGCGCTTCAGGCCACCAACTGGCCAAACCCATCGTTGGCAGCAGCTTCAGACCGCCAATCGAGCGTCGGAAAAACCGGCGTTAAAATGACGGGGCCTTATTCCTACACTCCGCCGTCGTATTGGTACGCCGACAAAAATAAATTTGGCGGCGCTTGGGGATTTAACACCGAAACAAGTCCCGGCGTTTCGATGCCGCCGCTTGAAAGCTTAAAGAGGTTCATCCCCGCTTCGCATTTAAACTCGGTCGATCAGACCTGGACATTCCATTTAGGCGAAAACGAGTTTGCGAATTTCGATGATCATCGAAACGCGATGATCCGTCGCTACGGCGCGATTAAGGACGTCGCCGACTTTGTGAAAAAATCAGAAGTCATGGATTACGACAATCACCGCGCAATGTTCGAAGCTTATGCGCGCAACAAGTATCAATCGGCAACGGGGATCATCCAGTGGATGCTGAACAGTGCTTGGCCGTCGATGCTCTGGCACCTTTATGATTATTATTTACGCCCGGGCTCGGCCTTCTACGGTGTTAAAAAAGCTAACACGCCAATTCATATTCAGTATAGTTACGATGACCAGACGGTTGTCGTCGTGAACTCAACGTACACCGATCAAAAAGATTTGTCGGTATTGGCGAAAGTTTTAGACCTTAAAAGTGCGATTCTCTTTGAAGCGCAGTCGCGCGCTTCGGTCAAAGCCGATAGTTCGACGACGCTCTTCGCGCTACCTGAACCAAAGACATTAAGCCAACCCGTTTACTTTGTCTGGCTCGAGCTCAAAGATGCGAGCGGTACCGTCGTCGATCACAATTTCTACTGGCTCTCGACCACAAAAGAAACTTACGCCTGGGACAAAACCGACTTTAAGATCACGCCCGTGATTCAGGAAGCCGATTTAACGGCCCTCGAGAAATTGCCCTTTACGAAAATCACGGCTACCACGGTTGCGAACGCCGACAATTCTGCGGCAACCGTCACACTGAAAAATACAGGCTCGCGCATCGCGTTTTTCATTCACTTGAAGTTAATGGCAAACGGCGACGAAATTCTTCCGATTGATTGGGACGACAACAACGTCACTCTTCTGCCCGGCGAAACACGCCAGATTGACGTTCGCGTGCCGGGTGGCGCAGGACAATCGCCGTTAACCGTTCGCGGTTCCGGTTGGAACGTAACCGCCTGGTAAAAAAAAGAATTAGACTACTGCGCGAGCGCGATGCCGCTTGAGCGAACGCTGCTCCAGAACCAACCCAGCATTGGATCGACCTCGATCGAATCGAGTGACTCGATCTCTTCACTGATCGCCTTGTAATCCGAACCGCGCACACTCGCCGACGGTCCGATATTAACGAAACGCTCAACGCCGCGTTCTGAATTCAGCGCCGAGACAACTTTTTTAATATCCATCGCGCCGTCGCCAGTCACCGAGTACGTGAGACCCGTTTCAGTTTGCGTCGCCTCGAGCGCGCGGAATTCCGTGAGCGAAAGCCCAGCGAGTAGAGGAGCCGGCACGAGCACCAAGCCCTCAGCGGGCGTCATCGGAATAACAGTCTGAGGTTTCAAAGTATCGACAGCTTGAGAATCGCGGACCATGTCTTCGAAAGTGAGTAGACCTGCGCAGACCAACATCGCCGAGTCACCGTTCGAATTGCCGATCATGAAATCTGGTCGGCGCTGGTTTTTCACGTACCGATCAAAGAGGCCGATCTGAACAACCGCGGCCGCGAGGCTCTTTAATTTAATGTTCCTGAAGAAATGTTCGTCGTCTGAACAGATGACGTTAAAGAAATCGACTTTCGGAGTTTCTAAAGTGTCGAGGATCGTTTGGGCCTGACGAATACGCATCGTGACTTCCGGAATGCGCAAAACACTTGTCCGCAGTTCACTAAAGTCGAGGCCGTTGCGGCCAGAAAAAACGATCGCGTTCATGATTCTTGTCGGTACTCGATTTGTTGTCACAGTTCCCACCCTAAAAGTTCAGTCGCGCTTAATTTAAAGTCGCGGTTGTAATTCGTCCGTAGTGACATGCCGTTCATCGTCACTGTTGAGACCTTAAAGCAACCCGTGTGCCACCTAAAAATGAGGGTTTTGAATTGTTAGGGTGCTGTCATAGTCCCCTAATTCGGAGCTCGTCTCGAACCTAGACCAACGTCACGCTCCACTAGACTTACTTTTTTACTCCTCTCGTTCCTAAACTTACATATGAACATCCACGACAGCATCGTGCAGGTTATTGGCTCTACGCCGCTCATCCGTTTTCGCCATCTCGGGCGCGACCTCGGGGCCGATCTCGTTTTCAAAATGGAATTCTCAAATCCTCTTGGGTCGGTGAAAGACCGCATCGGTCGCGCCATGATTGAAGACGCCGAAGCCACCGGGCGATTAAAAAAAAGCATGCGGGTCGTTGAAGCCACGAGCGGCAATACTGGCGTTGCGCTCGCGTTTATCTGCGCAACCAAAGGCTATCCGATTACGCTCGTCATGCCCGAAACGATGTCGATCGAACGCCGAGTGCTTCTCCTTTTACTCGGTGCAGATTTAGTTTTAACACCCGCTTCCCTCGGGATGAAGGGCGCAATCGCGAAAGCCAAAGAAATTTGCGACAACGATCTTCGCTGTTTCGCTCCTTTGCAATTCGACAATCCGGCCAACCCCGACGCCCATCGCAAGACGACCGCGATCGAAATCTGGAACGACACTGACGGACAAGTCGATATGGTCATCGCGGGCGTTGGCACCGGCGGTACGCTCACGGGCATCGGGAGCTTTTTAAAGTCCAAAAAGCCAAACGTAAAAATGATTGCCGTTGAACCGCTCGAATCGGCGGTGATCTCTGGTGAAAAATCAGGACCCCACAAAATTCAGGGCATCGGTGCAGGCTTTATCCCAAAAAATTTGGACATGCGCCTAATTGATGGGATTGAAAAAGTCTCGAGCGACGAATCAATTGCGATGGCGAAGCGGGTGATTAAAGAAGAAGGCGTTCCGGTCGGCATCAGTGGTGGAGCGGCAATCACCGCGGCACTAAGGCAAGCGAACAGACCAGAGAACAAAGGCAAACTCATCGTCGTTATTTTGGCGAGCTACACCGAGCGATATCTGTCGACATCGCTCGCGCAAGAGGCCCGAGAGAAAGCGCAGGCCCTGCCAACAACGCTCGTCACTCTCTGACATAGACTTAAGACCGGTCTAGCGAGTTCGGTTTTTGAGTGCACCTTGGACAGATGGGTCTGGTACGATATCCGCACAGACTCAAAAATTTTTTATTTTCATCTGAGAAAACGACAGCATGAAGTCAGGTCCCCCATCCGAGAGACTCGTTCGAAACGTCTCGATAACACTTCTTCTCGCACTCTTGGGATTTATCATCTCGGATCTGACGATTCTTTCCATGCGCGACAAATGGTTTCCACTGCAGCCGCCTCCGGCGCGCGTCGGTTTTGTTCGGCCAGTGGCGCAAACGGATCGCTCAGCTTATAACGTGATTCTCTCGCAAAATATTTTTCACGCCGATCAAACAGATCCGAATCCTGCAGGCGGAGCCGCTGGCACAGAAGCCGCTCCGGATGCCGCGCCCGTGCCGTCTGGACTCCCGATCCAGTTGCTCGGAACGATTGTGCACGCAAATCCGCTCCGCTCGATTGCCACAGTTTTGCTGAAGAACAAAAATGATCAAGTGCCCGTTAGAGTCGACGGCGAAATTCCGGATGGTTTGGCGACGGTGACAAAAATCGAACGTGCGAAAATTACGTTTAGAAACAACGCCTCTCGACAACTCGAATACCTCGAGATTAAAGACGACTCAAAGCTCAGCTTTCAGGCCGGCGCTAAAGGTCCAAAGCAAAACGGCGAAGTTCTGCAAAAAAGCGATACCGAATTCGAGCTCAAGCAGGCCGACGTCAGTCGCCTGACAAATAATTTACCCGAACTTCTTCAGCAAGCTCGTGCGGTACCAAAGATGGGCCCGACTGGAATTGAAGGCTTTAACCTCGTCGATATTCAGCCCGGCAGCATTTACGAAAAGTTAGGCTTAAAAAAAGGTGACGTCATTAAAGGCGTCAACGGCGAGAAGATCGATAGTCCGGGAAAAGCCATGGACATGTACAACGCACTTCGCAGCGGCGCTTCGCAGATTCAGATCAGCATCGAGCGCGGCGGCCGAGACGAGAACTTGAATTTTTCGATTACGCAGTAGTAACCAAGGAAGGTTGCAGTCATGAAGTTAAATCGTCGCACCAAATTGATGCAGGTTGCATTCGCGGGCTTGATGGCCCACGGAGCACTTGCGCCCCTCTTGATTTCGCAAAAGGCGATGGCACAAAACGGAAATGACGAACTTGATCGTCTCTTTGAAGAAGAAGAGTTCGATGAGCCAGCCGGGAGCTTCAACCAAGCGCCGCCGGCTCCACCCGCTCCGCCAACAGATTTCTCGACGAATCCCCCAGCCGA
>JAYTHQ010000445.1:0-7507 GCA_043732445.1 Bdellovibrionales bacterium
GCCACCGTTGAGGTTCCGTCTCCGTTTGCTGGTGTCGTGAAAGCGCTCAAGGCAAAAGAAGGCGACGTGATTACTGTTGGCCAAGTTCTGATTCAGCTCGAAGCATCGGGTAGCGTGTCGGTTTCAGCTAGCGCCGCCGCACCTGCGAAATCAGCGGCAGCTCCCGCGGCGCAAGCCTCAAGGCCGGCTCCGGCAATGATAGCGTCGCCATCGGCGAGCGGCGGTACGCAAATTCATCCGCCTGTCGCCGACGCGAAAGTGCTTGCAACGCCCGCGACTCGTCGTCTGGCGCGCGAGATGGGCATCGACATCAACGCGATGAGCGGCAGCGGAGTGGCAAATCGAGTGACCCGCGAAGACGTCATGAAAAACGGGGCTGGCGCAACTGCGGCCGGTACACCTTCGTACCAAGCACCTCAAGCGGCGCGCTCGGCTTACCAAGGACCAGCGGGTGCCGCCGAGGAGCGGGTCGCGATTCGCGGAATTCGCAAAAAAATCATGGAGAGCATGGCTCACGCGAAACAAATCATTCCTCACGTCACGTTGATGGATGAGGCGAATATCACGGCGCTCGTGAAACTTCGCGAAGACTTGAAAGCAGTGGGTGAAAAAGCGGGCGTGAAGATCACTTACCTTCCGTTTGTAATGAAAGCCGTGATCGCGACGTTGCGCGAATATCCGGCCTTTAACGCGTCGATCGACGATCAATCACAAGAGATCGTTTATAAAAAGTATTTCAACTTAGGCTTCGCTGCAGACACGCCGAACGGCCTCGTTGTACCGGTCATCAAGCACGCCGATCAAAAGTCGATCTTGCAGCTCTCAAAAGAGATTAACGAGCTCGCTAAAAAGGCGCGCGACGGTAAGCTTGCCCTAGATGAAATGCGGGGCGCGACGATCACGATCACGAATATTGGTTCGATTGGCTCGACGTACGCGACGCCAATTATCAATCACCCAGAAGTCGCGATCATCGGCATGTACAAGATCCAGGATAAGCCGCTCATCAAAACGGGCGCAGACGGTAAATACGAGCTCGATCTCGCAAAAGTAATGAACTTCACCGTCACGGCCGATCACCGCTTGCTTGACGGCGCGATGATCGCAAACTTCTTAAAAGCAATGATTGCGCGCCTCGAGAATCCGGGCGTTCTCATGCTGGATATGATGTAAGGGGCAAGGCATGGCACAAAGTTTTGATGTTGTCGTTGTTGGTGCGGGTCCGGGTGGTTACGTCGCGGCGATTCGCTCGGCGCAGCTCGGTAAAAAAACGGCGATCATCGAGCGCGAATACATGGGCGGCGTTTGTTTAAACGTCGGCTGCATTCCTTCGAAAGCGCTGATTTCAGCGGGGCACTTTCTTCACCGGGTCAATCATCAGTCAGCCGAGATGGGAATTACCATTAAGGGCGTCGCGGTCGACATGACGCAAACCCAGAAATGGAAGAAGAGTGTTTGCGACCGCATGGCGGGCGGCGTGGAAGCACTTTTGAAAGGTAACGCCGTCACGATTCTTCGCGGCGAAGCCAGTTTCAAAACTGCCAATGAGCTCTCCGTAAAAACGGTGGCGGGCACGGAGAGTGTCACGGCTAAAAACTTTATTATCGCAACGGGTTCTCGACCAATCGAAATCCCGGGCTTCAAGTTTGACGAACAACTTGTTTGTTCATCGACCGGAGCGCTCGCGCAAACCGAAACTCCAAAGAGCCTCGTCGTTATCGGCGGCGGTTACATCGGTCTCGAGATCGGCGGCATGTTCGCCAACTTCGGCACAAAAGTGACCGTTGTTGAAGCGAACAAAGGCTTACTTATAGGTCTTGCAGATCCTGAATGCGTTCAGGTTGTTCAGCGTCGCCTCAAGAAAAACGGCATCGAATTCGTCATGGAGGCAAAAGCAAAATCGTGGGCGAAGTCAGGGTCAGGCGTTGAGGTCACCGTTGAAGTTGCTGGCAAAGAGCAGAAAATTAAGGCCGACAAAGTGATCGTCACAGTCGGGCGTAAACCGAATTCAGATCAGGCGAATTTCAAAGGCATCGGATTGCAAATTGATGAGCGCGGGTTTGTGAAGGTGAATGCGCAACGGCGGACAAATCTTTCGCACATCTTCGCGATTGGCGATGTGGCTTGTCAGCCCATGCTCGCGCACAAAGCGTCTTACGAGGGTGTCATGGTCGCCGAGATCATTGGCGGGGCGAACCGCGTTTACGATGCTAAAACCGTTCCTTCAGTTATTTTCGTTGAACCCGAAATCGCTTCGGCCGGCATGACCGAAGACGAAGCGAAAGCGGCTGGTTACCAGGATTTGAAAATCGCGAAGTTTCCGTTTGCGGCCAACGGTCGCGCGGTCTCCATCATGGAAACTGATGGCTTCGTTAAGATGATCGCCGACGGCAAAACGAACGTCGTTCTTGGTGTTCATATCGTTGGGCCCGAGGCTTCAAACTTGATTTCGGAAGCGGTTTTGGCCATTGAAATGGGCGCTCGCCTTGAAGACATCGCGCTCTCGATCCATCCGCACCCGACGCTAGGGGAAACAATGATGGAAGCCGCCGAAGCCACCTTAGGCCACGCGATCCATATAATTCAAAAACCTCTGTCGAAGTCGGCCACGGCCAACGGCGCCCGGGTCTAGAGGCAGCTCAATTTTTTTAGGCCTTCAACGCGTCGGCGCATTCGATTAAATAACGACGTTTTTTTTCGTAGCCTAAAAATTTTGACGACAGGTTTTGCCTTAAAATCGGCTCGTTGGTAAATGCGAATTCAGCTTGCTCCATTGATAACTATCAAGCGCGCGTCATCACCGCTCCGCCGGATCTCGATCAGGTCAATCAGGTCATCAATGGGCGAGTGACCCAAATAGAAACGATTTACCGCGAAGACCAAGATCTTCAAAATTGAAAACTTGGCCTAGTCTGTTCATATGTCTAAGCTCAAGTCTGCCTACAATCTTTATGATGCTAAAAACAGTCTATCTGAACTCGTTGAGCGAGTTCAGGCGGGCGAAGAGATCGTCATCATGAAACGCGGCGAACCTATCGCAAAAATGATCCCGATAGGCGCTAGAAAAATCCGTTTTGGCTTTCTGAAAGGCAAAATCAGATTAAAGCCGGGTTGGGATGAGCCAATCACAGACTTTGATGAAACCTATGCTGAATGGGATGAATTATATGGTCCCGAAGGCAATGATGAGACGACATTAAGCTCTTCGGCAGAGTCAGGGGCGGGCAAGAGCGAGAGCCTCGCTCGGTCGCGCAGCAAAAAAACAAAGAAGATCTCAAATTCCCAGGAGCCTGCAAAACGCAAAGTGCGTAAGGCGCGTCGATGAGGGTATTGCTCGATACAAACATCTTAGTTTTTATTGCACGAGAACCTGAGCGCCTTTCGCGCCAAGCGAAGCTGATTTTGGAAAATCCCGCTTCTCAAAGATTCTACAGTCCGGTTTCTTTCTGGGAAATGGCGATCCAATCGGGAAGAGGCAGATTTGAGATAGATGTTCCTTTTCCCGAATACGAGCGCCTTTTGATCGCTCAAGCTGCGTACGAAGGGTTGGCCCTGATCAGCAGCGATAGCATTTTTGACAAATATAAAGAGATCGAACGCATTTGGTGATGTGTGGCTGCCATCGGGCAAATTCAAAAAATCTTCGTCAACTATTTCTTCTCGATCGAGAAGGCGACTTTTTTGATACCCGCGGTTTTTACCGTGTCGATAATCGACGTTAAAGTTTCGAGTGTGACCGAGCGATCGGCTTGCAAGATGGCAGCAGTGTCGGGTTTTTCGTGCGCGATTTTTGTCGCGTAAGCTGTCACATCCGCGAGAGTTGTCGGCTGACCATTGAGGCTGATCGCCCCGTCACGATTAATTGCGATGTTTAAGGGTGTCGGCGGACTCTCGTCACCGCTCGAGGCTTTCGGAAGATTGATATCGATCGTTGGCTTTAAGACCAGCGGTGCGGTCACCATAAAGATAATTAATACGACGAGGATAATATCGACGAGCGGCACGATATTTATCGATGCAATCGGTTCGTCCTCTCCTCCTCCACCACTCATCGAGCCAGCCATTACACTTTTCCCTTTTTCTTCGCGTAGGCGAAGCAGAGTTCGCGAACACTTTCGAGACTCTGGAGTGACGTGCGGACTTGGCGCGAGAACGCATTATAAGCAATGACTGCCGGGATCGCGACAACGAGACCGACAGCCGTCGACACGAGCGCTTCAGCAATTCCCTTCATGACGACTTCGTTGCCGCCGGCACCGGCGGCATTCATTGAAAGGTCTCGAAACGCTTTCATGATTCCGAGAACAGTTCCAAGAAGACCGACAAATGGCGCGTTTGATCCGATGGTCGCTAAAAAATTCAATGAACGCTCGAGCTGGCCGCGTTCGAGAAGGGCGAACGTATTGAAGATTTCGGGGAGCCCGTCGGTGCCGGCTTCGCGTGCATAGCGAAGTCCGTAAGACATTGCCCGGCCCTCTAAAGATTCGCGATCTTTCGCGATGTCTTCGACCTCTTCGAGGTTGTTGGATTGAAGGGCATCTTTCATGCGCAATTTGACGCGCTTGCTGCGATTGCTCACTCCGCGAAGGGTGATCCAGCGCTCAAGGATAATCCCGATACTGATGACGCTGACGACCAATAAAAGCCAGAGAATCGCCTCGGCTCCGCCTTGCGCAATGTTGAAAAGTCTCTCAGTAAGCATTCGTAAACCCCCGCTCGGAAGATGATCCTCTGGTGAATTGAAAGGGTCAAGAAGTGGAAGTTCCATTCGGAGCGTTCATTCTGCTACGTTGGTCAAATGTGGCGGCTCGTTTTTTATGCGTTATGTCTTTCGGCCTCGTCGTGCTCCTGGAGTCCGGGCTTTTCGCGCGCGCCGCAGCCGGCCGTTTTGGTTTTAATGGTCGAGGATTTAGGTTTCAACGCATTTTCGTGCGGTGACAGCTCGGGTCCGCCCGACGATATTTTATTTGAGAGTTTTTGCGCGGAGGGCGTGCGATTTACGCATGCCTACACGCCGTCGACGATGAGCCAAGCGGCGGTGGCCTCGTTACTGACAGGTCTTTATCCTCGAGAACATGGGGTTCGGCACAACGGTGCCCAGGGCTTGTCGGCAAAGCTAACAACGGTTGCGAAGGTCGCGCGGCAGACGCGTTACAAGACATCATTTTTCTCGGGGGGGCCGCCGATTTTTCGACGTTCGGGGTTCAATCAGGGCTTTGATCTTTTCGACGACTCGATTGGCCTAAATTTAAAGACCCTCTATCGCCCAGCCTTAAACGTTATTAATTTATTTCTTAATTGGCAGAAGACCGAGGCGCCAGGCGGTCGGTTCCTGTCATTTTTATTTTTTGCCGATCCGCAGTTCGTCGATGAACCGACCGTTGATGATCTGGGCGAGGTTCGTGAAAGTTCGTATGCGGGGCAAGTCGCCGAAGTTAGTGAATCGGTCGAGACTCTCGTGCGCGAAATGAAGCGCCGAAAAATCTGGGATTCAACAACGGTGATTTTGGTTGGCTTAAACGGCGCAACCTCGGAGTCGAGGCAGGGAGTGCCAGGGGCGGCAAACCTTTTTTCAGAATCAACGCGCTCGACGTTAATGGTGAAGCCTGCGCGCACGGCCAATCCCAATTATATTATTCCTTCGAACTATAAAATTGATAGCCCGGTTTCGCTGGTCGACGTCGGCGAAACTTTGTTTGAGATTATCTCGTCGCCAGACTCGGGCCGAGGGCGAACACTTTCGAAAATGGGAACGGTCTCACTGATTAGCGCCTTCTCTGACCCGAAACCAAACTGGGCCGACGACCGCGAGATCGTGGTTGAGTCGGCTTGGCCCGAGTGGCGAGGCTTTGGCGGCATTCGAGCCTCGGTTCGAAAAGGTCCCTACCTCTATTTATTTGATGAAAATGCGCAGCTGTTTAATACGCTGACCGACAATCTGGAAGGGCGGCCGCTTCCATTGAGCGAACCCGGGACGGCGCGCCTGCGCGAAACGTTCGCGCAGTTTTTGTCAGCCGAAAACTATAATCCATGGCGTCCAAACTCATTGGCAGACCTTGAACGAACATCGTTTGGCGAAGAACTTTTTCGCGAACGTACGGTGACTGCCGACACCGCAAAACAACTGAAGAGATTGGCCTCTCGCTATCCTGACAATCACGAACTCATGGGTTGGCGTGCAAACGTTGATCTCGCGCGCGGCGATTGGGCAGATCTGAAAGCCGCCGCCGGAAAAACTCGGCCCTTATGGACCTACGTAGCCGAGGTCAACCAGGGCGTAAAAGTTCAGCCGCTTTTGGACTCGTGCTTTCACGCTTTGTTCACTCATTCCGGAGAGCGTGGCAAAGACTGTGGCGATGAGGCCTCGCGGGCATTGGCAACATGGGCCGACGAAAGTCGAAAGTCGTCTGAGCGTGACCGCGGCGCCGAAACATTCAATCGACTGGAAGCGGCCGAATCACTGATCGACCGCGTTTCGCGTGAAAACCTCGCTGTCGGCGATACATGGGATGTCTCGCGGAGTCGCTGGAGCGAGCCACGCCTTGCGGATCTCATGCTTGCATTACCCGACATGAAAAAATATCGACCCAAGACGCGGTAGACGTTGAAGCCGCTGCGACCGGTTGAACAAACATTCGACAGGAGCCGTGATTGGTCGCTCTGACGCGGATATTTTGGGGGTCAAATCTACCTGGGCGGATTTCATTTAGGCACGCGCGTTGCTCTCTTGTAGTTGCCTCAAGCAGGGAGTCATCGATGTCCGGCGCGATTTTACGCGGTCTTATTTTATCTACGGCATCAATTGCGGTTTTCGCATCGACCGCTGCGTGGGGCTCAAGCACGAAGCACTACACGTTCGGCAATCATTCCAGTGTCAAGGTCAAGCTGTCTGGCCGGCATAAGCTGTTGAGTAGCTTGGGCGTGAGCACAGCGTATTTTACCGATGGCGCGTCTCGAAAGACGTCGCAGCTTGTAACAAGCGTTCGTGTGCCGATACGCCTGGTGCCTTCGGATTCTCAATCATTAAATCAGCTACCCGGAATCATGCTCGTCAACGGCCCAGAGGTTTTCTTACTCGGCGCCACCGGGAAGATGTACCGCACAAAAATCGCGGGCGAAGGCCTGATCTCTTGGCGCGGCATCGGAATTAAATTCGGCAAGACTCACTTTTTCGTCTATTCGTTCTTAACAAATGCCGGCAAAACCTTTACGTCGATCATGCGGTTCTCAGATGGCGCAACCGCGACCTATTCGAACGGCTATTACAATTTTGAAAATTCTGTCCCCGGCGTTTCTGCAGACGGACTCCTGACGATTGATGAAAATTTGCCGGCCGTTGATTTGAATCATTTTGATCAGGCCGTTAAAACGTCGCGAGCGGCCGCACTTCGCGAAATTGCGCAACCTTCAAAGTCCGCGGCGCTTCGAGATCAAACCCGAATTCGCGATATCGTCGCCGGGCATTTAAATCAAAAAGTGTTTGGCCAACGCAAGCTCATCTCGCGGC
>JAYTHQ010000446.1:0-1007 GCA_043732445.1 Bdellovibrionales bacterium
TCATCATGATTTTCCAGGACGTAACGTCGAGCATACGGTAGTGAAGTTTTGCATTCAGGAGCGGGAAGAAACGGTTGATGAAAAGCCGATCTTGCCCAATGGAATTGCCCGCGATCACCGCTCGTTCGCCGTGAAAATGGCGATCGACAAAAGACATCATCGCCTTTTCAACTGCTTCGGCGGGCGTTCCGTCGGGCACCTGCGCAGTGAGGCCACTGGCGCCGTGATGTTCGGTGTTCCACTCGTCCATGCCGTCAAGAATCGACTGCGGTTGTTTAATGATGGCGTGATAGGTTTCGAGCTCTTTTAAATTGATGTCCGTGATGATCGCGGCGATTTCGATCGGGACTTCTTTTTCAACGTTCAAACCGGTCATTTCCATGTCGATCCAGAGCAGCTTTTCCATGAGGGACAGGGTCGTCTAGGTCGAGTTCAAGTTCAAGCGTGAAAATCCCGATATGCGACTCGTGATGACTCGCTCATTTCGCACCCTCATTTTAACGACCTTAGCGATACTGATCGCCTCGGTGGCTCAGGCCGCGCTGAGTTCGGGTTCACGAAATATTCTCGATCGTTCACGGGCTTTTGGTTTGGACGATGAGAGTGAATCAAAAAAGGCAAAAGACGATCTCAAAAAAGTTTCGCCGGTGCAAATTTTGACGGCTCTCAGAGAGGGCCTCACGACCGGTGGCGAGTGGCTCACCGTCGCGGCGCGGGCCGCGGCTGTCTTGCAAGTTCACGCGCTCCTTCCAGATCTGAAGACAGCGCTCGAGAAAAACGACGACTGGAAATTGATCACCACCATCGGTCAACTCGCAAAACAAAGTGAACGAAACGATCTTGCAAACGACTTTGAGAAACGCCTCTGGCACTCAACCGGCCCTTCAAAAGTAGCGATTATTGAGACCTTCGGTCTTTGGGATCTGCCGCTCAGTGATCACGCTTTTTCAAGGGCGCTGGCCGACGAAAGTTTTGAAGTTCGTCAAGTGGCGGTTAGAGAGTTCTTA